>JAAYUR010000317.1 GCA_012517645.1 Treponema sp. | reverse complement strand
GAGACCAGGAGAATGCCCACGACCTCCCGCACCGTTACCCGGAGCGCCCCCGGCGGCTTGCCCTGGGGCACATAGCCGATGCGGCCCAGGACGGCCCGGAATCCTCTTTTCCCGGGCTCTCCGCCGAGGACCCGGAGGGTCCCCGCTGTGGGAGGAAGGAGGCCCAGGCAGGCCTTGAGGAAACTCGATTTTCCGGCCCCGTTCGGTCCCCGGATACCGCATACCTCGCCCGTTCCAAGGCGTAGCCGGACCGAACGGAGGACGGGGACGGGACCGTATCCCAGGTCCAGACCCTCCGCCCGAACCAAATCCCGATCCCCCGGGGTATCCTCGCTCTGCGCCTCAGCGCCGGGCCGCGGCATCCAGATATGCCTTGGCGTTGTATCGATAGACGTCCTCCAAGGTAAGGGTTCCCCCGGGGCCCGGGAAATTGATCAGCTCCACGTACGGTACCTTTCGGGCTTCCGCCACGGGCTTGCCGGTCGGATTGTGATAGTTGTCGATCACCAGATCCGGGGCCTGCTTGACCAGGTCCAGCACCGCGGCCGGCGAGGGCTCCCCGGGGCCGAAGGTGCCCGCGACCTCGAAGCCCATCCATTCCGCCGCGGTCTTCTGGTACCGCTGGACCACCGCGCGCCGGGCCGGATAGGCGGCCATCACCCGGCGCCGAAGGGACTCGGTCAGTTCGTCGAAGGATCGAGCCCAGGTTTCCCAAAGGGGCAGGGTCCCCAGGGCTTCCGCGATCTTCCGGGACTCCGCCTTGATCACCGAGGGGATGTTGTCCGTGTAGACTTCCAGGGTCCGTACCCCGTTCCCCCCGGCCGCCTCGGCCAGGCGCTTGGCGAAGCGCTCATATCCCCCGTACACGACCAGGGCAGCGCCCTGTACCGCCAACAGGTCCGAGGGTTTGATCTCGTACTCCGGGGGATGCCGGAGCTCCAGGGGGGCGATGGTGATGATCTCGGAGGCCCCGGCCGCTCGGGCCAGGGCCGCGGTCCAGGAGGTGGATGCGACCACGCGGCCCTGCTGCGCGAATCCGGCCGCCGAAGCGGCGAGAGCGCACACGGTTGCCGCCAGGGCTTTTCGGAGAAGGGATGAGAATTTCATGGATCGACCTCTCGGAGAATGCCGAATCGGCGGGTCGTCGGGACCCGTGGTGGACGGTTCAGACGTCCGGATCGCGGATCCCGAGATTCCGGCTACGCTGGAACCCGGGGATCCTGCAGATATATGCTTCGGGCTTTCGAGCGCTCCGCGCTCCCGAAACCGGCTTCATGCCGGTGCACGCAGTCTACCTTCCCGCGTCGTATTCCGCAAGCGGATTCCCGGCCCCGACTCGTTCCAGGACTCGGTTCACGGCGTCCTCCACCAGGCGTCCGACCGGGCGGCCTTCCATCCCGACCAGGTGAAAGTGGGATTGGGACACCGGGATCAGGATGCGCTCCCCCCGGGCTTCGGTGACCGCCACAGCGACGGCGGGGCTCACCTCCCCGAGCATGCTGTTGGGCACCGCGATCCCGATGGGGCCCAGTATGAACTCCCCGAAGCCGATGGAGACCCGGATGGCGTTTTCCCCGGTAGCTCCCCGGTCGGCGCCGGATTTCAGCATGCGCTCCGTTGCGGAGGAGTTCGTGCCCAGGGCCAAGATCTCAGCTTCTTTCCCCATTTTCTCCCGTAGGAGGGACACGATCTGGGCCCCCAAGCCTCCCCCCAGGCCGTCCACGACGACGATGGCGGTTTTCATCCTTCATCCCGGTCCGGGTCCCGAGCAACGGACTTGAATCCCGGGGGCCGGCCCTTCTTCTCGTACATGCGCTCGTCCGCGAGCTTCAAAAGGGAATCCAGGTCCGGCAGGGGGGGCTCGGAACCCCCGGCGTACCCCACGCTGGCGGAGAGCCCTATGACCGCGTCTCCGTAGGGAAAGGCCGCGGAGGCCAGTATCCGGGACAGCCTCTCGGCCGCCTCCCGGGCCTGGTCCTCGTCGCACTCCGGGAAGGCGAAGGCGAACTCGTCCCCCCCGTACCTGCCCATGATATCCGCGGACCTCAGGGTTTCCGCGCAGAGCCGGGCCGCGATCCGGAGGGCCTCGTCCCCCGCGGGGTGCCCGTAGCTGTCGTTGATTGACTTGAAATCGTCCAGGTCCAGGATGGCTACCCCGAAGGGCCGTCCGTACCTCCGGGCCCGCTCCAGCTCGACCCGGGCACGTTCGAAGAAGTGGCGCCGGTTTGCGATTCCGGTCAGCTCGTCCATGGTGGCCTGGATGGTCAGGCGCTCTTCCAGAAGAAGGCGCTCGGTTATATCCGTGAATACGTAGGCCGTCCCCACCCTCCGGCCCGGACGGTCGAAGAGCGTGGACCGGTGCAGGGAAAACCGCCGGTCCCCCTCCGGCAGGGGCAGGGTCACGACGGAATCGGCTTCCGGGCCGTCCAGGGCCTCCGCGAGGCCCGGGACTTCCGGGGCCAATTCCTGCGCGGTCAACAGGCCTCGGAAACCGACCAGGGCCGGGAAGAGTCTAGAGGCCGATTCGTTGTGATCCACGATGGTGCCCTGGTCGTCGGCGACCAGGACGGCGTCCCGCATCTGCTCGAAGACCGTATCCCGGGCGACCGGGCGAAGGTCGAACATCCGGTACCGGAAGAACCCGACGGCGAAGCAAGCCCCCGTAAACGAGAGAGTGACGGGAGTAGGATCCAGATGAAAGGGCACGGCTCCGGCCAGGTACAGGATGGATCCTGTCCAGGGGAGCAGGGAGCCGATCAACATGAAGCGCGCCGGGGTTTTCCGGGCCCGGGGTCCCTGGAAGGAGGCCCGCATGAATATAAAGACGGAGTATGCGACCAGAAGATTCTGGTAAAGAGCGTGAAGCCAGTATGCGGGCCCTTGATCGAATTCCAACAACGAAAGCCCTTCGAGGTTGTTCAGGGACGGATGTATATAATACAGCTGGTGAAAATCCATGGTCCACACCAGGCTCAGGATCGCCGCGGGCACCGCGAACAGCAAGGATACGGGAATCCGGGCTTCCCCGTCGTTCAAGAAATCGTAGGCCACCAGGGTCAAGAAGGGGGCGATCAGCACGATCCCGACGTATTCGAACCGGACTATCCGGAGGGCGGTCTGCAGATCGGGAGATAGCAGTTCGAAGAGGTATCCCAGGGAATAGACCAACGCCGCCGCGCAAAGTCCCGCGAAGGCCCGGGTGCGCATCCCCCTGCGGGCGCGCAGGATCGAGGCGGTCATCATAACCCCCAGGGCCAGGGAGGATGCGGATAAGATGAGGATCGCGGGGAGTTTCGGGGACATAGGCCTTCCCGGAGATCGTATTCCGAACCGCCTTCCGTCCTCGGGTTCCAGGCGGATCCGTTCAGGAGAAATCCTAATCCCTAGCACGGGCGGGCGCAAGGGGCGTCCGGCTCCTTGACCCCCGGAGGCGGACGGGTGTACGGTAAGCCCGGCGCAGGCGCCGAAAGGCTTAATTGGGAAGCCGGTGGGATACCGGCGCGCCCCCAGGCACTGTAACGAGGCGAGATACCGGGAACCACTGCCAAGCGCGGGAAGGTCCCGGACTCCGGTCGCGGGCGGAAGCTTCCGCGATTTCTCCGGAGCCTCGGAGCCAGGAGACCTGCCGCGTCCCCGGGACCTGGTTCCGGGACCTCGAAGTCCGCTGGGTGACGGATGATGCCGAGATCCTCGCGTTTCAAATTCCCTCGACATGGAACGCATCCGACCCGGTCCCGAAGGGGGGCCGTACCCCGCGGCCTCAGTCTCCGCCCCGGGAGGATGCATGAGTCTGCTTGAAGCTACCCTGGGAGGCATCGCGCCCGCGGACGCCGGGGCGGCGGCCTCCGCCCGATCCCGCCAGGCCCGGCTGACCAAACCCCCCGGAAGCCTGGGCGTCCTGGAGGAGCTGGCCGTACGGATAGCCGGCATCACGGGGAACCCCGTGCCGACCCTGGGGACCGGGGTGGTGTTCGTGATGGCCGCGGACCACGGAGTCGCAGCCGAAGGGGTCAGCGCCTATCCTCGAGAGGTGACCGCCGCCATGGTCCGCAACTTCCTGGCCGGCGGCGCGGCGATCAACGCCCTGGCCGACTTTGCGGGGTTCCGGGTTTCCGTGACGGACTGCGGCGTCGCCTCGGACCTGGGCACCCCCCCGGGTCTGCGGATCCGGAAATCGCGCCCCGGAACGGACGACATCTCCCGGGGCCCGGCCATGTCTCGAGCGGAGGCTATACGGTCCCTGGAGACCGGGATCGAGGCTTTCGAGGAGGAATGGTCCGTCGGTCCCTTCAGCCTGGCCGCCGCCGGGGAGATGGGCATCGGGAACACGACCCCCTCCGCGGCGATCGTCGCCGCCCTGACCGGCAAGCCTCCCCGGGAGGTGACCGGCCGGGGCACCGGCGTCGACGAGCGCGGTTTTGAGAGAAAGGTGGCCGTCGTCGAGAGGGCCCTTGCCGTGAACCGGCCGGATCCCTCGGATCCCCTGGATGTCCTGGCCAAGGTGGGAGGGTTCGAGATCGGGGCCATGGCCGGAGTCATGCTGGCCGCCGCGGCCCGAAGGGTCCCGGTCCTGGTGGACGGGTTCATCTCCGCCGCCGCCGCCCTGATCGCCCGGGGGCTCTGTCCCCGGGCTCCGGAGTACATGATCGCCGGACACCGGTCCGTGGAGCCCGGCCAGGCCGAGGCGCTGAGGCTCCTGGGACTCGTCCCGGTGCTGGACTTGGGGATGCGCCTGGGGGAGGGCACCGGGGCGGTCCTGGCCGCCGCGGTCTGCAGGGCAGCCTGCGCGGCCCACGCCCGGATGGCCACCTTCGATGAGGCGCGGGTGCCCGGAGCCCCGGAGGGAGGCGCCGCATGACCCGATTCGTCCGAGCCGCGGCCGCGGCCCTCTTCGCCTGCCTGGTCTCCGGCGCCTGGGGCCAGGCGGTCTCGGTCCGGGATTCCCTGGACCGGACGGTGAGCCTGGCGGCTCCCGCAAGCCGGGTCGTGTCCCTGAACCCCAGCGCCACGGAAAGCCTCTTCGGGATCGGGGCGGGGGACCGGGTGGCGGGCGTCACGTCCTACTGCACCTGGCCCGGGGAGGCCGCAAGCCGTCCGAAGGTCGGAGGGTATACCTCCGAGTCCATATCCCTGGAGCGGCTCCTGGCCCTCAAACCAGACCTGGTGGTGACCGGGGGGCCGGTCCACGTCTCCATCCGAACGTCCCTGGACAGCCTCGGGATTCCCTATTACGTCTTCGAGCCCTCCTCGGTGGAGGCGACCCTGGAGTGCCTGGCCGATCTGGGGGCGCTGACGGGAACGGCGGAGGGAGCCGCGCGGTCGATAGCCGGCCTCCGACGCGAGCTGGCGGAGGTCGCCGCCCGGGTCGACTCGATCCCGCCCTCCTCCCGGGTCCGGGTCTTCTGGGAGGTCTACAACGAGCCCCTCATGACCTGCGGCTCCGCGTCGTTTCTCCACGAACTCATCACCCGGGCGGGCGGGATCAACGTGTTTGCGGAGCTCGAGCATCCCTGGTCGATCATCTCCCCCGAGGAGGCCGTGCGGCGGGCGCCCCAGGTGATCCTGGCCGCGGACGACCACGCCCCCGGGTTCACCGCCCGGGACCTGGCGCGCCGCCCGGGCTGGGCCTCGGTGCCCGCGGTGAAGACCGGCCGGGTCTATCTCCTGCCCGCGGACCCCGTGAACCGCACGGGCCCCCGGCTCGGGGAAGGACTCCGTTCCATAGCCCGGGCCCTGTATCCGGAGCTCTTCCCGTGAGGAGCTCCGCCGCTCCGGGACGTCCCGGCCTGCCCAGGGCGGGAGCGGGGCCCGGGATCCGGTTCGCCCTGTCCTTGGCGTCCCTGGGTCTCCTGGCTCTCGTCCTTCTTGTCTCCCTCGGGATGGGAGCCGTGTCCTACGGACCCCGGGACGTCCTCGCGGCCCTCTCGGGAAGGCCGGGGGAGGGGGCCGATCCCATGGCCGCGGTCATCATCCGGGATCTCCGGCTGGCCCGGACCCTGGCCGCGGGATTCGCCGGGGCCGCCCTGGCGGTGTCCGGGGTCCTGCTTCAGGGACTCTTCCGGAATCCTCTGGCGGATCCCTATATCCTGGGCACTTCCGCCGGGGCCTCCCTGGGGGCGGCGGCCGCCCTGGTCTTCCTGCGCACCCCGGGCTCCGCCTCCCTGGGCGCCTTCGCCGGGGCCCTGGGTGCCGCCGTCCTCGCCGGCGCCGCGGCCCGCTCGACCTCCCGCTCCGGCTCCACCACCGCCGTCCTCCTGGCGGGGACCGCGGTCAGCGCCCTCTGCTCCGCCGGGGTGACCCTCCTTGTCAGCCTGCGCCAGCAGGACCTGTACGCCGTGTATTTCTGGCTCCTGGGTAGCTTTAACGGTCGGGGTTGGAGGGAACTGGCCGTGTTGGTTCCCCTCGCGGCG
>JAAYUR010000174.1 GCA_012517645.1 Treponema sp. | reverse complement strand
GGGCGTTACGGAACTCTCCTCGTCGAGCTCCGACTCCTATTCCATGGTCGGACTGGAATTCCGCGCGGACGTAGACGTTCGGTCAAAACTTCCCCAGATCCGCGAGCTCCTCAACGCGATCTCCGACGACCTTCCGGACGGGATCGACGGCTCCCCCGTGGTCTACATCACCGAAGCGAGCGCCTTTCTGCCCGTCTTTTCCGTGCGCATTTCCTCCAGCATGAACCCCCAGGATCTGACCCGGTTCCTGGAGGAGAGGGTCAGCCCGAGCCTGGCTCGCATCAACGGGGTGTCCCGGATCAATATCGTGGGCGGATCCAAGCTCGAGGCCCGGGTCCGCCTGAATACGCAGGGCCTGGAGTCCCGGGGCATCTCGGCGCTGAACGTGTACGAAGCCCTGCGCTATAACAACCTCAACGTGCCCTCGGGAAGCGCCCTGTTCCGGAACCGGGAGCTTTCCTTGACCTCCTCGGGGGCCTTCAAGGACTTTCAAGACCTGGGCAACCTGACCGTCGGCTACGCCGACGGGTCCTACATCTACCTGAAGGACGTCGCGGACATCGGGCCCGCCCCCGAACCGAGCAAGATACGCATCCGTTCCGAGGGGCGGGACTACATCATGCTGGACATCCTCAAGCGGGACGAGGGCGATACCCTGAGCATCGTCCGGGACGCCCTTAAGACCCTGGAGGAGATCAAGGAGGAAACCCGGGGCGCCGTCCAGTACGCCGTGGTCAGCGACCAGGCGGAGACGACCCGGCGCTCCCTCAGGACCGTGTTCACGGCGGGGCTTACGGGATTGAGCCTGACGATCCTGATCATCCTGTTCGTCCTGCACGACCTGCGCGCCACCATCATCATCTCCCTCTCGATACCGCTCTCGGTGCTCTTCGCCATACTCGGGCTCTTCGGGACCGGCCGATCCCTCAACCTCCTGTCCCTCTCGGGAATAACGGTGGCCATCGGCATGATCGTGGACAATTCCATCGTGGTGCTGGAGAACACCTATCGCAATTTCCGGAAAAGCGGAGACCGGCGCCTTGCGGCCATGGTCGGAGCGGGGGAGGTGGGAGGTGCCGTCCTCGCCTCCACCACGACCTCGATCTGCGTGTTCGCCCCCCTGCTCTTCCTGACCGGCATCATCGGCGTGATCATGAACGACCTGTCCCTGGCCATCGTGTTTTCCTTGGCCGCTTCCGCCCTGGTGGCCGTCGTGGTCGTGCCCTGGCTTTCCGCCCTCCTTCTCAAGCCGGACAGCCTGGTGGAAAAGCCTCCCGCCCTGCGCGGCCTGGAGGCTTCCATCGACCGAGGACTGGACGCGCTCGAGCGGGGGTATCGCCGCGTGCTCCGCGCGGCCCTGGACAACAAGCCCTTCACCCTCGCCTGCGCCGCCTCGTTCCTGGCGGCCAGCGTCCTGCTTCTGTCGATCCTGGACATCAGCTTCCTGCCCCCCAGCGACACGGGGGAGTTCGAACTGCACGTCGACACTCCCGCCGGGTATTCCCTGGAACGGACGGAGGCCAAGGTGGACGAACTGGATCGGATCCTCCATGAGCGGGTGCCGGAAATCGAGACCTCCGTGTTCTATGTCGGCTCGGGATCGGCCCTGGCCCTGACCCCGGTCCCGAACAAGGCTTTCTGCCGGGTGCGGCTCGTTCCTGCGGACCGGCGCAAGCGCAGGGTCCAGGAGATCATGCCCCTGGTGCAGCAGGCCCTGTCCGAGGGGGTGACCGACTGCGACGTGACGGTGCTCAACGGCGGCTTCGACGCGCTTCTGGCCCTGGGAACCGGCGGCCAGGGATTCCAGATGGAGATCTACGGCACGGATCTCGAGGACGTGACCCGCACGGCGGACATGGTCCGGGACATCCTGAACCAGGATCCCGAGGTCTTCAAGACCGAGCTGTCCGTGCGGTCGGACGCCCAGCAGCTCTACGCGGACCTGAGCCAGGCTTACATGGGCACCCTCGGCATCAACCCCTACGAGGCCGGCATTACGAGCCGCATACTCTTCAGCGGCATGAACGCGGGCACCCTCCGAGTGGGCGACCAGGATTATCCGATCCGGATCCGTTCGGATATCGCGGACCAGACTATCGACCAGGATACCCTAAATCGGATCATCGTCCGTTCCCGGGACGGGCGCCGGATCAGTTTCGCGGCCTTTTCGACCATGGAGGCCCGGGATACGGTGTCCCGCATAGACCGGAGGAACCGCAATTTTTCCATGGAGGTGCGCGCATACCTGATCGGTCAGGATCAGTCCGGGGTGAAGCGCCGCACGACCGCCGCCCTGGGGGCCATGGAACTGCCTCCCGGCGTCAAGTACCGCCTGGCGGGGAACAGCCAGCTCATCGTCGACTCGATGTCGAGTCTCGTGTTCATGCTCACCATCGCGGTCTTCCTGGTGTATTCCGTCATGGTCGTCCAGTTCGAGCGCTTCCTCCAGCCCCTCATCATCATGGCCGCCATCCCCTTCTGTCTGATCGGCGTGGTCCTGGGGCTCTACCTCTTCGGTTCCGGGCTCTCCATCATAGCCATGCTGGCCATCATAGCCTTGGGGGGGACGGTGGTGAACAACGCCATCGTGCTGGTCGATTACACGAACATGCTGCGCAGGAACACCGGCATGAACTGCCGGGACGCCGTCCTGGAGGGAGCTGGGAACCGGCTTAGGCCCATCCTGATGACCGCCCTCACCACGATCTTCGGGGTTCTGCCCATGGCCCTGGCCGCGGGGAACGGCTCCGAGGTGTACGCACCCCTGGGCCAGGCCATCTTCGGCGGGCTCATGAGCTCCACGGTCATCACCTTGATCATCGTCCCCGTCCTGTACGAAAGCCTGGAGCGACGGACCCGGGCCTTTCGGGCGGGCTTCAACGACTCTTCCTCGGAGATACCCGAATGATGCGCTCCCTCCTTCGCCGGATAGCCCCCGCGGTCCTGCTGACCTGCGCCGCCGCGCTCCATGCCCAGGCCTCGATCGGCGAGCTTTCCGCAGCCTACAAGGCCGGCCTGGAACGATTCCGCCTTCAAGCT
>JAAYUR010000109.1 GCA_012517645.1 Treponema sp. | reverse complement strand
GTCAGCGGGAAAAGAACCCGGATTCCGCGGATCGGGTGCTGGAACAGGCGGCCCGGCCCGACGGGGCACCGGCCTGCGAGCGGCACCTGCACTGTTCCCGGGTCTGTCCCCAGGCGGTATACCCGGGGAAACACATCCAGCTGCTCCGGAACGCCCTGGCCGGGCGGGCTCAGTAGAACCCGATTTCCCTTACCTGCAGCCGGGCCCGGAAGGCCTTCTTGTAGGCCGTGACCGCCAGGCTCCGCAGCTTCCGCACGTCCAGGGGGAAGGCCGCCCCGAAGTCGCCCTTTTTAAAGGCGGACCAGGGGATTCGGACCTCGGACCACTCCTCGGTCACCGGGATGGGGGCCATAAAGAAGGCCCAGGGAAAGACCATGGAGGTGGTGCGGAGGAAGACGTAGTAACCGTCCCCGTCGCCCCGGGCGACCATGCGGATACCCTGGTGCTTGGAGCCGTCGTAGTGCGAGCTCGTTCCCTCCTTCAGGAGGAGCCGGGCCTGGATGAAGCCGCCCCGGTTTTCCAGCCGCACGTCCCCGGAGAGGGCCATGTAGGGACCTTCGGAGTCCGCCTCGATCCCCAGACGCAGGTCCGAGATGCCCCCCATCACGCGGTCGGAGAACCCCTCCCATCGGGTTCCCAGGGCGGAGACGCCGGTGCGAAAATCATCCAGAAGAAAGGGGGTCATGGGAACTCCTTCCGCGTGCGCCCGCAGCGACAGAGGCAAGACGCCCAATAAGACGGCGACGGCGGCAAAGATACGGATCGGCTTCATATCAGGAAAGGTATGCAAATTTTCTCGAAGGGACAACTTACCCGGTGTTACGAAGCTTGTGATAACCGCAGGAGTCGCCTTGACCGCGCCGAACGGCTGTCCGTATACTTCCGGCGTATCGAGGAAAGCCCGGCTGGAACCCTTCGATAGGTTCCCGGCCGAACCGTAAGACAAGCTTCGTAACACTTAGTAGGAGCCGCCGTGAGCTTCTTCTCCTACGCCCCCGTGGACTCCTCCTCCCCCTTTTGTCTGGAACCCTTTGACGCGTTCCACCTGGCCGCCCTGGCCTTCCTGGCGGGCTTGGGCGTCCTTGCCGCGGTTTTCCGCAAACGTCTGCGGGCGGAATCGGCCCTCGAGCGTCGGGTCCTCCGTACGGCGACGGTAGCGGCGGTCGGCCTGGAGATCGCCCTCCACGTCTGCGAGTTCTTCAGTATCCCCTTCCACGGGTTCCTACGGTCCCTGATACCCCTGGAGCTCTGCGCGATAACCCTCTGGATGGCTGTGGCTCTGTGCATCACCCGCCGGGAGGGGCTCTTCGAGATCCTCTATTTTTGGGCCATCGGGGCTGTCGCTTCCCTGGTTTTCGCCAACCTGGACGGGGCGGGACCCGACCGGTTCCGGTACTATCAGTACTTCGGAACCCACGGGTACACGGTCCTTGTGGTTGTATACTTCGCCGTGGTCCACGGATACCGGATCCGTTTCCGATCCTTGGTCAAGGCCGTCGGTCTCCTCTTGCCGATCACCCTGGCGGTACGGTTCCTGGACTTGGCCTTTTCGGGTCCGCCCTGGAGCTTCAATTACATGTTCCTTCTTCGGCCTCCGGATGTGGAGACGCCCCTGGACGCCTTCGGCGAGGGATGGGGCTACTACGCGGCCTTCGTCGCCCTGGGGGTGGCTCTGTTGTTCCTGGCCTGGGTTCCCTGGGGGATCTCCGCGGCGATCCGCAGGCTGAAGAGGGGCTGACATGGAGCCGATCCGGATCGCCCGGGCCGACGGAAGCCTCATCACGACCGAGTACCGCGGCTCCGGCAGCCCTTTCCTGGGGGTGGTGATCTCGGGGTTCGGCTACACCTACCGGAATCCTCTTTTGTATTACACCGTGAGCCTTCTGGCGGAGTCCGGGGCGGACCGCCTCCTGGTGGACCTGCGGTACTACGAGGACGAGGAATTCCGAGCCCTGGACGAGGCGGGGAAGGACGCCCGCTTCGAGGCGGACGCCGCGGCGGTGGCGGACGCGGTGGAACGGGAAGCGCCGCGCAGGGAGCGGATCGTCCTGGCCGGCAAGTCCCTGGGCACCAGCGTGGTCCGCCGCTGCCTGCGCAGGCCTGCGGTCGCCGGGAAGGCCTCCCTGATCCTGCTGACCCCCGGTACGGAATGGTCCGCCTTCATCCCCGAGCTGATCGAGCTGGGACGGCCCTCCCTGGTTGTCGGCAGCCTGGAGGACAAATACTACTCGGTCCAGAACCTCGTCGAGCTCCGGGCGGCCCCGTATGTGCATAGGCTGGAACTGGAGGCGGGGGACCATTCCCTGGAGACGGGGGACGCGGTTCGGGACGTGGAAACCTTGAAGCGGATCGTCCAGGGGATGAGGATCTTCCTCGCCGAGGAGGGGCTTCGGGGCGCTACGGCCGAGGCCGCCGGGGCCGGTCCGCTCAAGATCGTCCTGCGGACCCCGAGGCTCGAGATCCGCCCCCTGGAAGCCCGGGACGCGGAGGCCCTGTACTCCTATCGGAGCGATCCCTCGGTCCTCCGGTTCCAGACCTTCCGGCCCGCGTCCCCGGCGGACGCGGAGGAGTTCATCCGGGCCAACACCCGGTCCCGGGGCGAGGAGGGATCCTGGCTCCAGTTGGGGCTTTTCCGGGAGGGGCGGCTGGTCGGGGACCTGGGGGTGCGGTTCCTCGGACCCGAGGACTCGCAGTGCGAGATCGGCTACACGGTGGCGCCGGGGGAGCGGGTGAAGGGAATCGCGAAGGAGGCCGTGACCGCCGTCGCGGCTCACCTCTTCGGGGAGCTCGGGAAGCGCAGGATCCTCGCCTCCGTGGACCCGGACAACGCCGCCTCCATCACCCTCCTGGAGGGGGCGGGGTTCCGCCGGGAAGCCCGGTTCCGGAAGAACGTCCGGACTCCCCAGGGATGGGCGGACGAACTGGTCTACGCCCTCCTGGCCGAGGAGTTCGAGGTCCGCCGACGAGGCGACGACCGCCCCGGAAGATAGATCTTCGCCGTCATGCGCCCCTGTCCTTCAGGACCGTGTCCACCGCCTCAGCCGCCCCGCCAGGCTCCCCCCGAAGACGTGGACCAACAGGCCCGCCAGGACCAGGGCCGTGGCCGCCGCGTCCGCGGGACCGAAGCGCTCCCCCAGGACCAGGGCCGCGGAGCTTATCCCTACGATGGGAACCAGGAGGTAAAAGGGGGCGATGCGCCCCGCCCCGTACCGTAGAATCAGGCGGTTCCACAGGCCGTAACCCACCAGGGAGGCCGCGATGACCAGGTATGCCACCGCGCCGATCCAGGCTAGGGTGGGCCGGGCCAGGGAAGCCGCCACCGGGCCGGGTCCCTCCAGCCAGAGTGAGAGCCCTAGGAGCGGAAGGGGGGAGACGACGCTGGACCAGACCACAAGGCCCAGGGCGTCCGCTCCGGGCATGGTGCGCACGACGACGTTCGCGGCCCCCCAGAAGAAGGCGGCTCCCAGGATCATCAGGGCCAGGGGAACCGTCATGCCCGAGAGGGAGCCGCCCCGGCCGGACAGGGCCACCAGGGCGAGGCCCGCGGCTGCCAGGGCCATGCCGAGGACGCTGTATAAGCGGATCCGCTCCCTGAGAACCGCCGCGGCCAGGAGGGCGGTGAAGAAGGCCTGGGACTGCAACAGGACGGAGGAAAGCCCCGCCGGCGCCCCGAGCTTCAGGGCCGTGAACAGCAGGCCGAACTGCCCGAGCCCGAGCAGGAGGCCGTAGGCCGTCAGGGAACCCCAGGAAGCCGCGGGCTTGGGGACGAAGAGGACCGCAGGGAAGGCGCAGAAGGCGAAGCGCAGGGTGAGCAGGAACAGGGGCGGGACGTCCGCCAGCCCCAGCTTGACCACCGTGAAGTTGAAGCCCCAGACCGTCACCACCACCAGGGCGGCCCCCAGGGCGCCGGCGGACAGGCGGGGTTCGTTGGAATCTCGCATGGACGTCAGTATAGCGGCCCGGGCGTCGACGCGCCATGCCGGGAACCCGCGCGCGGGGGATCCCTCGCGGCGCCGGCGGGCCGCGTTGCGCTCTCCGGCGGGAGCGCCTATACTCATCCGGAACCGTCACGTAGGAGGACTCGCATGGACAAGGAACGGAAGCCCCTCGGCCTGTCCGCCCGGCTCGGCTACGGCATGGGTGACATCTACGGCGGCGGCGCGACCACGATCATCAACATGTACTACCTGTACTTCCTGATCGACATCGCGGGCCTTCCCCCGGCCTTGGCCGGCACGGCCTTCCTGATCAGCAAGCTCTGGGACGCCGTCACGGACCCGGTGATGGGATTGATCAGCGACAACACCCGGACGAGCTTCGGCCGGCGCCGGCCGTACTTTCTGGCGGGTATCCCCCTGGTCTTCCTCTCCTTCGCCGCCCTCTGGATCCGGCCGGGCTTTTCCGGACAAGGAGCCGCGTTCGTCTATTACCTGGCCGCCTACGTCCTCTTCTCCACGGTCTACACCATGGTCTGGGTGCCCTACAATTCTATAGCCGCGGAGCTTACCCAGGATTACGACGAGCGCACCCGGCTGTCCTTCTACCGCATGGTCTTCTCGAACCTCTCCGGGATCGTGGCGGCCATAGCCCCCAAGGACCTCTTCGAGGGGGCCATCTTCCGGGGAGATCCGCCCCGGGCCTGGCTCTGGGTGGGCATCGCCTTCGGCCTGGTCTTCGCCCTGCCCTATATCGGCACCTTCCTGGCCTGCCGGGAGAACCCCGAGTACATGTCCCTGCCCCGGAAGCGCCTGGGCTCCGTGACATCCTTCGTAACGGAGAATTTCCTCGTACCCTTCGAGAACCGGCCCTTCCGGTACGTGATGTTGATGTACTTCTTCGGGTTCATGGCCCAGGACGCGGTCCTGGGGCTGGCGGTGTACTTCCTGACCTACGCCCTGGGCATTCCATCCATGATGACCCTCCTCGTGCCGGTGTACGGAGGCCTCCTGGTGTCCCTGGTGTTCGCGGACGCCTTGGCTCGCCGGATCGGGAAACGGGAGACGTTCCTGGTCTCCGGGGGGCTCTGGATCGTCGCCCTGGCCCTGGTCCTCTTCATGCGGCCCGGCATGAGCGTCGCGGTCCTGTACGCCTTCGGGCTCGCCTTCGGCGTAGGCCTGGCGGGAGTGCAGTCCATGGTCTTCGCCATCTTCCCGGATGTCCCGGACGTGGACTAGCTCATCTCGGGAGCCCGGCGGGAGGGGCTGTACAGCGGTATCTTCGCCCTCTTCCGCAAGGCGGGCGGCGCCTTCATCCTCTTCCTGGTGGGGGTGCTGATCGAGGCCGCGGGGTACCGGGCACCGGTCGGAGGGGCGCCTCAAGCCCAGACCCCCGGCTTCGTGCGGAGCCTGACGGCGATCTTCACGGGCCTGCCCGCCCTCTGCGTAGGCTTGGCTCTCTTCGCGGCCTGGCGCTACCCCCTGTCCCGGGAACGGCTGGACCGGGTCCGCCGGATCAACGCCGCCCTGCGCCGCGGGGAAGCCCTGAGCCCCGAGGACCAGGCCGCCCGTTCGGAGCTCCTGCCCCTCATGGCCGGAAGCGCGAGCCGGAAGGACGGCAGCCGTGCCTGAGGCGGAACCAGCCGTTCACCTGGCCTTCCGCTTCCACGTCAACTTCTACCACTCCTACCGGGGGGACTCCCTGGACGAGAGGGGGATCGGCAAGGACATCCGGATCATCCGGGGAATCCTGGCGGACCTGGACCGTCTGAACGCCGAGGGCGTTCCCGTCCGGGGCACCTGGGACATCGAGAACTTCTACAGCCTGGAGACCCTGATGCCGCGCCATGCCCCGGACCTGGTCGAGGGGATCGCCCGGAGGGTCCGGGAGGACCGGGACGAGGTGGAGCCCATGTCCTGGAACAACGGGATCCTGAGCGCCTGCACCCGGGAGGAGTTCGAGGAGTTGGCCCGCCTGGCGGTGAGCAATCCGGGCCGGTCGGGACTGTCCGACGTCTTCGACCGCTGGGTCCCGATACTCCGGCCCCAGGAGTGCATGTACACCCCTTCCTTCCTGGCTCGGTACCCCGCCGCGGGAATTCCCGCTATCAGCCTCTACTACTCGGCGCTTCCCTTCAACGGCTTCTCCAACTTCGTCCGTCCCCTGGCCTTCGTCGAACGGTACAACCCGTTGATTCTGGAGAGCTCGAGCCTTCCGGGCTCCATGACCCTTTTGCCCTGCTACAACCACGGGGACCTTGCGGACCGAGGGGCTTCCCTTCGGCTCTGGCTGAAGAGCCTGCGCCGCCGCCAGCTCCGCATGGACGAGCCCCGGGACCTCCTTGTGATCCTGGACGCCGACGCGGACGACGAGTTCTGGGCGGGCATGAGGATTCCCTTCGTGTCCAGGCTCTTCCCCTCCTTCGACGGCCTGGCCCGCATGGTCCGCTCCGTGGCGGACCTTCCCTTCCTGCGCTTCTGCCGACCCGGGGACTACCTCCGGGACCATTCCCCCGTGGGCCGGGTGCTCCTGGACCAGGACACCGCGGACGGGAGCTTCGACGGGCTGTCCTCCTGGGCGGAGAAGTGGGAGAACACCGAGCTCTGGACCGTGATCCAGCGCTCCCGACGCCTCTACGCCGCGGCCCGGGCGGCGGGCGCCCCCGAGGGCGACGCGCGCCTGGCGGAATCCCTCCGGGAGCGCCTCTTGGCCCTGTCCACGACCCACTTCGGCATGGCCAGCCCGGTCATGCACGCGGGCCGCCTGGAAGACGGATTCGCCCGGGCCCGGCGGGCGGCGGAGCTGGCGGCGGCGGTCCTGGCGGAGCGGCGGGGAGTCCCGGAATCCGCGAAGGGCGCGGCCGCGGAGGCCCTCCCGGCAGGAGGGGGCGGCGCCTGCCCGGGGCCTCGGCTCCCGCCTCCCGGCCCGGGCCCGTCCGGCCGCGGTCCGGGGGGCGCGCCTGCCGGCGGCCGCTTCCGGATCCTGGACCCCCGG
>JAAYUR010000245.1 GCA_012517645.1 Treponema sp. | reverse complement strand
GGAAGAAGGTCAAGAACGGCCTCTCCGCGGGCCGAGTCCAATCCGTAGCCCTCCGGCTCATCTGCGAGCGGGAGGCGGAGGTGGAGTCCTTCATCCCCGAGGAGTTTTGGTCCCTGGAAGCCTCATTCCGGAAGGGGCGGCACATCCTTGTCGGTGAATTGGTCCAATGGAAGGGCGAAAAACCCGAGCTGAGGAACGAGGCCGCGGTAAAGGCCGTCGAAGGGGCGCTGTCCGGAGCCGAGGCGACGGTGAGGGACATCCGGGAAACGGAAAAGACCCTGCGGCCCAAACCGCCCTTCACGACCTCCAAGCTTCAGCAGACCGCGGCCAACCGCCTGGGCTTCACCAGCAAGAAGACCATGCAGATCGCCCAGCAGCTCTACGAGGGCGTCAACATAGGCGCCACACGGATAGGTCTGATCACCTACATGAGGACGGATTCGGTTCGTCTTTCCCAGACCGCCCTGGACGACGCCCGCCGCTGGATCGGCCGGAACTTCCCGGCGGAGCTTCCGCCGGAGCCGATCGTGTACAAGACCGACAAGAAGGCCCAGGACGCCCACGAAGCCATCCGGCCCACCACGGTGGAGTACACCCCCGACAAGGTGAAGGATCATCTCACGAAGGATCAGCTCCGGCTCTATACCCTGATCTGGGAGCGCTTCGTCTCCTGCCAGATGAGCAACGCCAAGGTCCGGTCCACGGCCCTGGACATCGGCGCCGGGGATGGTCTTTTCCGCGTGAACGCGTCCCGGGTCGTGGAAAAGGGTTTCTACAAGGTGCTCAAGCTTTCCACGACCAAGGAGGACAAGGAGATCCTCCTTCCGGACCTCGCCATCGGAGAGGTCCTCAAGGTGGAAGAGCTTCACCCCGAACAGCATTTCACCCAGGGTCCGTCCCGGTTCACGGACGCCTCCATCATCCGGATCCTGGAGGAGAAGGGAATCGGCAGGCCCTCCACGTACGCCCCCATCATCTCGGTGCTTCTGGAACGCTACTATGTCACCCGGGAGAACCGGCAGTTGGTTCCCACCACCCTGGGCAGGATGATCAACGATATCCTGGTGGACTCCTTCCCGACCGTGGTGGACGTGGGATTCACCGCGGGCATGGAGGAAATGCTGGACCACGTGGAGGATGAGCGGCGGGACTGGGTGGGCGCCATCCGGGAATTCTACAGCCCCTTTAAAAAACGGGTGGACGAGCTCATGGAGAGCCTCGAATCCCTCCGGGGCCGCCTGGACGAGCCGACGGACATCGTGTGCGAGAAATGCGGCAAGCCCATGGTCAAGAAGCTCGGGCGATTCGGCTTCTTCTTGGCCTGCACGGGCTTCCCGGAGTGCCGGAACACCCGGTCCATCCCCCTGGCGAAATGTCCGCGCCCGGGCTGCGACGGCCAAATCGTAGCCCGCAGGAAGGCCGGGGGCCGGAGCCGGGAGTTCTACGGCTGCACCCGCTATCCCGAGTGCGATTTCCTGACCTACTACAAACCCACCCATACGAACTGCCCGAAGTGCGGGCAGTTCCTGGTGGAGCGGTACGACAAGAAGCGGGGCCCCTATAAGGCCTGCATCAACCCCCAGTGCGACTACCTGCACTCCCAGGAGGACGAGCATGCACCGGAGGATTGAAGCCTACCTGGCCTACCTGGGCGCGGTGCGGAACCTATCCCCCCGGACCGTGGAATCCTACGGAAACGACCTGGCTGCCTGGGAGGCCTTCCTATCCCTGAAGGGGCGCGATCCGGAGAGCGCCGCGACCCAGGACGTGCGGGGCTTCATGGCCGCCCGGGTCCAGGCCGGGTACGCGGCATCCTCCGTGAACCGGGCTCTTTCTGCGATCAAGGGCCTGTACCGGTATTTCCGGCGGTTCCCCGGTCCGGAGGGTTCCGGCACGGACCCCGCCCGGGACGTGGAGGGCTTGCCCGCGGGCAGGCCCCTGCCGCGCTTCCTCTTCGAGGACGAGATGGGCCGGCTCATCGATTCCGCCGCGGGAACCGAGTTCGGGGAAGTCCGGGACCGGGCCCTCCTGGAGCTCCTGTACAGCACGGGATGCCGGGTCTCCGAGGTCGCGGGGCTCCGGCTTTCGGACCTGGACCTGTCCAAGGGTTCCGCCCGGGTGACGGGCAAGGGGCGCAAGGAGAGGGTCGTCTTCCTGACCGATTCCGCG
Source organism: Treponema sp. (assembly GCA_012517645.1). Classification (GTDB taxonomy): domain Bacteria; phylum Spirochaetota; class Spirochaetia; order Treponematales; family UBA12059; genus JAAYUR01. The sequence goes on along the minus strand of JAAYUR010000245.1, from coordinate 799 downwards.
CGCCGGGCCCTGGCAGCCTGGCTTCCCTTCCGCCGATCCAAGGCCGGGACGGAGACGCCCTGGCTCTTCGTGAACGCCCGGGGCGGCCGGCTTTCAACCCGCGGAATCGCCTGGCTCCTGGACCGGCGGGCCGCGGTCCTGGGCTTGGGGAAGCGAATCTCCCCCCACGCCTTCCGGCACTCCTTCGCGACCCACCTGGTGGGGCGGGGCGCCGACGTGCGGGTGGTCCAGGAGCTTCTAGGACACGCCAACATCTCCACGACCCAGGTCTACACCCACGTGGACCTACAGCGCCTGCGGGAGGTCTACGAGCGGGCGCATCCTCACGGGAGCAAGCGATGAAGATACGATCCACGACGGTCCTGGCGGTGCGGCGGGGCGGCAAGGTGGCCATGGCCGGGGACGGCCAGGTGACCATGGGCGCCACGGTCATGAAGAGCAACGCCCGCAAGGTCCGGAAGGTCTACGACGGCAAGGTCCTGGTGGGGTTCGCGGGGGCCACCGCGGACGCCTTCACCCTCTTCGACCACTTCGAGGCCAAGATCAAGGAGTACTCCGGGGACCTGACCCGGGCGGCGGCGGAACTGGCCAAGGACTGGAGGACCGACAAGATGCTCCGGCGGCTGGAAGCCCTCCTCCTTGTCGCGGATTCCGAGAAGACCCTCCTTCTGTCCGGGACCGGGGACGTCATCGAGCCCGCGGAGAGCGTCATCGCCATCGGCTCCGGGGGGCCCTACGCCTACGCCGCGGCCCTGGCCTACCTGGACGCCGGGGACCTGTCCGCGGCGGAGATCGCCCG
>JAAYUR010000062.1 GCA_012517645.1 Treponema sp. | reverse complement strand
CTCCTGCCGGGACAGGGGGAGAGGCAGGGGCCGGGAGGCGGATTCCCTTCCGGAACGAGCGGACCTCTCCCCTCCTGGTTCCGGACCCGCGGTCGCCGTCCCTAGAGGCCGGGGCAAAAGAATCCCTCCGGAACAAGGAGAGCCCGGAGCAGGGCCGCCCGGTCCGGGGTGGATCCGGACCCGACGGAAGCGACCGTGCGCTCGTAGGCTTCGACCAGGCGGTCCCCGCACCGGGCCGGAGAGTACTCCTCCAAGGCCTCCGAACCGTCCGGGGGTGGGACCTCCCACCAGGACCTCAGGAAGGGGTTGCGGGCCTCGAAGGAAGACGGGGCGTCCGGATCCCGGAAGACCCGCTCCAGGGCTTCGGCCTGGGCCTCGGCGTCCAGGACCCCGAAATCGGGTCCCTCCGGCGGCAGGGCCGCCTGTCGAACCCGGTCCATACGCTCCGCGAGCCAAGAAGGCCGATGCCCCAGGGCGGCCGCTACGGCCCGGGAGACCGACTCGAGGACCGCGTACAAGCGGGTTTCGAAGGCTTCCCGGTTGAACAAACCCTCGGGGACCCGCAGGGCGGAATAGAGCCCCGGGTAGGAGATTCCGGCTGCCTCGAAGTCGGGGAGTACGGAGGCAAGCCGTCTGCCCGCAACGGGCACCCCCCGGGCCAGGGGCTCCAGGAAGGAAAAGCCGAACCCCTCCTTTACGGAGGTCGTCACCACCGTCCGCGTCCGGGCATAGAGGTCGTCCAGGGAGGAGGAGAGCCCCGCATCGAAGAAAACCCGGGCCCCCGTCTCCCGAGCCAGGGACTTCCAGGCCTCGTGGATCGGGCGGTCCCTCGGATTGTTGGGCGGCAGGGTCACGGCTGCGGAGAGGTCCGGAGGGAGCCACCTCGAAAGGAGCAGGAGTTCGCCTAGGTTCTTCCTAGGGATGCCGCGGACCGGATACAGGACGAGATCCGCGCGGGAGGCGGAAGCGGGCGGTACCGAGGCGGCCCGGGACGGCAGAGGGTTCGGAAGAAGGTCTATGTCCGCCTCCGACAGGCCGGCGTCCCGAAGGGCCCGGTAATCCCGGCCGTTCAGGACCGCCCAGCGGCAGCCCGCGGGATAGGGCAGCCCATGTTGAAGCATGTCCGGCCGCCAGTCCTCGGCGAAGTCGTGGGCCTGTATCAGGATGCGAGCCCCCGTTCGGGCCAGGATGTCCAGGGCCGGGCAGAGAGCGGCGTTCTTGCGGATCGTGGGATTGTGGACATGGTAGAGCACGGGTCCGCCGCCGGAAAGCCTCCCGGCCGCGGCCGCTAGGTCCCGGGCCAGGGCGGCTCCACGGCCGAGGACCGTGTCCGGCGATTCCCGACGCCCCGGCGGATCGTACGCCAGGCCGGGCACCGTCTCCCAGGGAACCCCCGGCGAATCCGGGGGCTCCTCCCCCGTCAGCAGGAAGGCCTCGATCCCCGCCCGTAAGCAGGCCTCCAGGTGTCGCCGGATCACCGAGGTCACACCCCCGGATTTAAAATGGTAGTGGACGACGACTACCTTCACCCCTTCCCTCCGCCGCGAGCCTGGGCGTCCGGGGTATTCCGCAGCGTCTCCCACCCCCGATGCCGGATGTAGAGGAAGGCCGCCGCGGACATCAAGGCGTGGTCCCAGCCCGGTCCTCCCAGACGCTCCAGGAACAGGGACTCCGGAATCTCCTGGACATCCACGATCTCGTGCTCGTCCAGGGACTGTTCCCCCTCCAGGGTCAGATCCTCCGCCAGATACACCCGGAACCGGTTGGTCAAGATGGCGGGATTCGGGGACAGATCCCCAAGGAGCGTGATCCGGCGGGCGGCATATCCTGTTTCCTCCCGCAGTTCCCGGGCGGCCGCGCGTTCCGGATCCTCTCCGGGCTCCACGACCCCTCCGGGGAACTCCAGGCTTGCCCGTCCGCTCCCGTGGCGAAACTGCCGGACCGCCAGGATGTACCGATTCCCGGACTTCTCCAGGATGGGTACCACGACACCCCAATCCGGGGCGTCCAGAACCACGAACCGCCCCGTCTTGCCGTGGGGACCGGCGCGATCCACCTCGGTGGCCTTAAAAATGCCGAAATCCTGGATTGGACGCTGTCCCCGGGACTCCCAAGGATCCGAACCGTTGGGCATAGGTACTCCGTGAAGGCATTAGGATGAGGGCGTCAGGACTCGGAACCCGCAAGTCCGGGGCCGGGCCGCCGCCGGGCGGCCTTGAACGGCCGGCCGTTTGCGGGAAGCGAAGGGGGCGCCCGGTTCCGGGTTCCCGGCTCCCCTTATAGTATTCACTTCCCCACGGGCTGGCAAGTTCGGCTCCTTGTAGTATCCTGTCGCGGTCCGGCGGCCCGGTCCGCCGCGATTCTACAAGGAGGCTCGGCATGGACATGCCCGATTGGGTCACCGGCTTTCCCGGTGCCGTCACGGTCTCGGACGCGGAAAACAGGATCGTGTGGATGAACGACAAGGCGGCGGAGGTCTTCGCGGCCGACGGAGGCCGGGCCTTGATCGGTGGAGACCTCCGGGCCTGCCACAACGACCGGTCGAAGGGAATCCTGGCGCGGATGCTGGCGGACGGAAAGCCGAACGTCTATACGATCGAAAAGAAGGGAATCAGGCAGTTCATCTACCAGGCGCCCTGGAAGGACCGGGACGGACGGATCGCGGGACTCGTGGAGCTGTCCATGGAGATCCCCTTCGAGCTGCCCCACTTCGTCCGGAGCTGAGCGCCCCGGGGAACTTCCGGGACGCGCGATCCCGGGCGGACCCTAACCCTTCGGATCGAAGGCGTCCGGAAAATCCGGCTCTTCGTCGGTGATCACCCGCCCGTCGGGATGGTCCGCCGCCTCCCCAAGGGCCGGGTCCGGCGCGAACAGGGCCGGCCAGAGCTCCGGGACGGTCAGGCGGGGACGGCTGTCCATTCTCCCGGCTATCCGGGCCTCCAGGTCCTTCCGGGAGAGGGCCGAGGGGTCCGCGCCTCCGGAAGCGTAGCGGAAGGACCAGAGTGTGCCGTACATGGTCACATAGGCCGAGGCGGTCCGGACGATCGGGAATACGGAAGCCAGGGTCGTTCCGATGCAGGCGTAGGCCGCGGGCCGCGCGATCGGGGATTCCCCGTGCAGGGAGAAGACGGCCCGGGGGCCGGAGAGGATTCGGCGGACCGCCTCGAAGAATTGACGGGTATACAGGAAGCGGGACGGCCCGGCGGGATCCGTCATATCCATGATGACCGCGTCGTAGGAACCCGGAGGGGCGGCTTCCACGAAGGCCCGGCCGTCCCCGAAGGCCGGCCGAACCCGGGGATCCTCGAAGGCCCCCGCATGGACGTGGGCCAGGTGCTCCCGGGAGAATGCGGCCACCTGGGGATCCAGCTCCGCGAAGTCCACGCGTTCCACCGTGCGGTGTCGAAGGGTCTCCCGAAGGATACCCCCGTCCCCGCCGCCCACGACCAGGATGGTCCGAGGCTCGGGATGGGCCAAGAGGGCGGGATGGACCAAGGGCTCGTGGTACCGGTACTCGTCCCGCTCGGAAACCTGGGTGACCCCGTCGATCAGCAAAACCCGGCCCAGTCGGGGCGTCTCCACCAATTCCAATTCCTGATACTCCGTCCGGATCCGGGCCAGGGTCCTTCCGGCGGAGTAAAAGAAACCCATGCCGGGGTTCAGCCGTTCCCGAACCTCCCGGTCCGACTGCTCCGGGTGCGCCCCCCGGGACTCCGGGGCCCCCGTCATACCTTACCGCCCCGGAAGTCGAGGTTTCGGCACTCGAAGATCTCCTGGATCTCCTGGACCAACGCGTGCTTGATGCGCTTTTTCTCCTTGGGGCCGAGGTTTGCCACCTCGTCCCCGAAGAGGAAATCCCTGAGTTTGATGGTTTTCTTCCTCATCTTGGTATGAAAGTTGTTATCCGAGATGATGTTCACGTCGTAGGCGATATACCTGTCCAGGACGTCCTCGTCGATGTAGTCCTGGATGGACGAGATGTCCTGGTCGATAAAAAGCTTGCGGCCCCGGCTGTCCCGGGTGAAGCCGCGCACCCGGTAATCCATGATGACGATCTCGGAGTCGAAGCTCTCGATAAGGTAATGCAGGGCCGACAGGGGGGAGATCATCCCGCAGGTCGAGATGTCCACGTCCACACGGAAACTGGCGATCCCGGACAGCTGGTTGTACTCCGGGTAGGTATGGATGGCTATGTGGCTCTTGTCCAGGTGACCGACCACCCAGGGACCGGATGCCGGTGCGCCGGACGGCGGGACAGATTCCCCGGAGGGAGAGAGTGGTTCGGCGTCCCGATTCCCGGCTCCGTCGGACCCTGCACCCGTACCCTCCCCGTCCGGGCCGGGAACGACCTGGGTCGGCATCGAGCCCCCCGCGGGTCCCCCGCGGTAGTGGGACGGTTCGAGCACGGGATGCTCCTCGTTGATCAGGGCTACCACGCTTGCCCCCCGGGGATCGTAATCCTGGGTGGAGACCTGAACGAGCTTGGCGTTGATGATGCGGGTTACTTCCTCGACGATGGATTCCAGGCGTGAGGAGTTGTATTCCTCGTCCACGTATTCCAGGTACTCGATCTGGGCATCCCGGGACCGGGCGTAGCACAGGTCGTAGATGTTGAAGCTTAACGATTTCGTAAGGTTGTTGAATCCCTCAAGCTTGATCTTCCTTCCCTTGATTCTCTTGACCAATGATCCGAACCTCCCGGGTTTTGGGATTAGGGCAGGGGTGAACAAGATTCTCACCGTGTGCCATACCCTGACGGACGACGGGGCCCAGACACCCTCCCAAAGCTCGTATTGTATAGCCCTATCGCCACCCCGTACAGGCCGGATTTCGCCGATTCCCGACCTGGAGGAGCCCTCCTTCTGCGGTCCGGGAATCGGCCGCGGGCCCCGTCATGCCTCCTCATACGCGAAAACCTCCTCCACGGCCTTCCCGAAGAGCCGGGCCACCTTGAAGCCCATCTCCAGGGACGGAACATACTTGTTCTTCTCCAGGGAAATGATGGTTTGCCGGGTGACCCGGAGCCGCCGGGCCAACTCTTCCTGGGTCATCCGGGCGGCGGTCCGAAGCTCGTAGACACGGTTGCGGATCATGCGAGGTCCCTGCGGCTGAGAACGGCGCGGAAGGCCAGGAAGGTCAGATACTGGAGCGCCAAGATTACGATCAGCCCCCGGGACAAGAGGCTGCCGTTCGGGCCCAAGGCCGGGAGGGCGTCAAGGACTGCGATCCCGACGATCTCCGCCCAGATTCCCAGACGGAACGACCAGGCCATCGCCTTCTCGGTGTTCCTTCGAGTCCGTTCGTCCGTCAGGACCAGGTCGTTCTTCCTTAGGATCCGGAGGGACGTGAAGTAGAGGACTCCTCCCAGGGCCGAACCGCCGAGAAGGAAGGCCCAGACCGGAAGCCCGGGGAAAAAGGCGCCCACCAGGGTTGCCGCGAGAACGATTAAAAGCATGTACCCCCGCGCCAATGTCCGAAACGTCTTTGCCGTCATATACGCCTCCTTGTCTGAAATGTATAACGCTTTTTACTATTTGTCAAATATGTTTTACATTTCCAGAACGGCATTCGACACCCCTTCGTCACCTTTGGTATACTTACCTAGGGCCCAGGCCTCGAGCCGGTCGCGACCCACAGGAGAATCTATGAAAGCGTATCGTATCGCGGATTCCGTATACGCCCTTCACGCGGACATCGACTCGCACGACCTCTTCGAAGGGATCTGGCCTATACCCCACGGGGTTTCCCTGAACTCCTATATTGTGAAGGGAGAGAAGACTGCCCTGATCGATTTGGTCCGGGACTGGTGCGAAGCGCCCAAGGTCCTGGCCGCCGAGCTGGCCGAGCTCGGGATCGACCTGGCCAAAGTGGATTACCTGATCCTGAACCACCTGGAGCCGGACCACACGGGGTGGTTGGCGGAATTCCGGAAACTCAACCCTTCCGTGGAGATCCTGGCCACCGCCAAGGGTATCGAGCTGGTGAAGAGCTTCTACAAGCAGACCGCGGGGCTCCGGGCGGTCAAGTCCGGGGATACGTTGGACCTGGGGAACGGCCGGGTTCTGGCCTTCGAGGAGGCCCCGAACGTCCACTGGCCGGAGACCATGGTCACCTGGGACGCGAACAGCGGGACCCTCTTCTCCTGTGACGCCTTCGGAAGCTACGGCAAGCTGGGGGATCGGATCTTCGACGACCAATTCTCGGAAAAGGAGCATGAGTTCTTCGAAAAGGAGACCCTCCGTTACTACGCCAACATCGTGGCCAGCTTCGGAGTCTTCGTGAAACGGGCGGTCCAGAAGCTCTCGGGACTGGACATCAAGGTCATCGCCCCCAGCCACGGGATGGTCTGGAGAACCGATCCGAAGCGGATCGTGAACCGGTACCTAAAGTACGCGGGCTACCTGGATGGGGCCCGGGAAAAGGAAGTCTGTGTAATCTGGGGTTCCATGTACGGCAACACGAAAAAGGGCCTGGACGAGGTGCTCCGGGGGATCGAGGCCGAAGGCGTCCCCTACACCCTCCACCGGGTACCCAACGAGGATCCGTCCTTCATCCTGGCGGACGCATATAAGAGCGAGGGGATCGTGATCGCCATGCCCACCTACGAGTACCGGATGTTCCCCCCCATGGCCTATGTCCTGTCCCTCCTGGAGCGCAAGCACGTACAGGGACGGACCGCCCTGCGCATCGGAAGCTGGGGCTGGGTAGGCGGAGCGAAGAAGGAATACGATGAGCTGATCGTTCCCCTCAAATGGAACTGCCTGGAATCCGTGGAATGGGCCGGCGGGGCGGACGCGGATACCCTGAAGACCCTGTACGAACGAGGCCGGGAACTCGCCCGGAGAGTGAGGGCGGCATCCTAATAAAATAGGCCGGCCGGCTATGCGCCGACCGGCCTTCCCCGACGGGGCCGCTTAAGTTGACTGAATGACATAGCCGACCGAATAAGCCCCAGAACCTTTTTTACATGACCACAAGGAGGTTTCGGAGAAGCCGTAGCCGCTCCGGGAGAAGGGGCGCTTACCCGACCGCGCCGCCTTCCCTTCCATTACAAACTGAAAACAGGATTCTGTCAACAGAAACATCCGCGGAGCGGTCACTTTTTCGAAAGGCGCTCCAGGAAGGCGATCAAGAGATAGAATAGGAACAGGGTTATGAAGACTCCGGCCATCCCGAAGACGGCCAGACCGGCCGCCTTTCCCAGAGAACCCGCGGACCGAAGACTCTCAAGCCAAGCTTCCATACGACCTCCTACCGTGCCAAGAGGGGAACCAGGGCAAGGACCATGCCCCCCGCCACGATGGACCCCAGCTGGCCCGCCACGTTGGCGCCTACCGCCTGCATGAGGATGATGTTCCCCCGCTCCTCCTCCTGGGCCATCCTCTGGATGACCCGTGCGGACATGGGGAAGGCCGAGATACCGCAGGCCCCGATCATCGGATTCACCTTCCTCTCCCGGGGAAGGAAGAGGTTGATCAACTTGGCGAAGAGCACCCCTCCGGCGGTATCGAAGACGAAGGCCAGAAGCCCCATGCCCAGGATCAGGAGGGTCTCCCGGCGCAGGAAGGCTCCGGCGCTCATGGTGGACCCGATGGTGATGCCCAGAAGCAGGGTGACCAGGTAGGCCAGCTCGTTCTGGGCCGTCTGGGAGAGCCGCTCCAGGACCCCGGACTCACGGATGAGGTTGCCGAACATCAGGGAACCCACCAGGGGGACGCTGATGGGGGCCACGAAACCGGAGATCATGGTCACCAGGATGGGAAACAGGATTTTTAGAACCCTGGGAACCGGCGCCTCCCGGTACTCCATGCGCATCGCCCTCTCGTTCTTCGTGGTCAGAAGGCGTATGACCGGAGGCTGGATGATGGGCACCAGGGACATGTAGGAGTAGGCGGCCACGGAGATGGGTCCCAGGTACTGTACGGCGAAGCGCTTGGCCACGTAGATGCTCGTGGGGCCGTCCGCGGCCCCGATGATTCCGATAGCCGCCGCAACCTTGAGGTCGAACCCCAGGACCACGGCCAGGAGGACCGTCGCGAAGATGCCCAGCTGGGCCGCGGCCCCGAAGAAGATCATCAGGGGATTCTTGAACAGAGGGCCGAAGTCGATCATGGCCCCGACGGCGATGAAGATGAGGATGGGAAAGAGCTCCGTCATGATCCCCGCGTCCAACAGGATTCGGAGGAAGCCCGGCTCCGCCGGGGTGCCCACCGCGAAGGAAAGGGGCAGGTTGGTCAGAATGGCCCCGAATCCGATGGGCAGAAGGAGCATGGGCTCGTATTCCCTCTTGACCGCCAGCCATATCAGGAGACCTCCGACCGCGTACATGATGAATTCCCGATAGCCGACCGCCGTGAATCCCTCGAAAATTTCCCTCATTTCTGCGCATTCCTTTCTATTAGGACGGCCAACCCTTCCAGGGACAGCCAGGGGTCGAAGAAGGCGTACCCGCCCGCCGGCGCCAGAGCAAGACCGATCTCGTCCCCCGTGCCCGCCGCGGAGGCCCGGCCGCCCAGTTCCTTCCGGAAGAGCTCCACCATCCGATCTACAAGGCCCAGGTAGCCCAGGAGGATCCCCGACTGGATGGACTGGGCGGAGTTCCTTCCGATGGCCCGAGGGGGAGTCT
>JAAYUR010000436.1 GCA_012517645.1 Treponema sp. | reverse complement strand
TCGGGACTTCAAGGAAAACGCACGTTGAACGTGAAGTGCCGGTAGGCTCGTAGGCTTGACAGACCCCGGGGCGCGGCGGCCGCGGGCCTGCCCTTCGGGCACGCGGCGGCGAAACGAGCGGACGGAGGGCCTGGGATCCCGGAACCGGGCGGGTCCGGCCCGGCGGTATCCCGAGCCTACTTGATCCCGTAGACTTTCAGGACCGCCCGGCCGTCCTTCAGTCGGCCCGCTGTTCGATAGTAGAATGCGATCGTACGGATTATGCGGCGGCCCCCCTCCAGATCCACCGCCCGGGACCGGGTCCCCTCCGCGAAGCGGTGCCGCAGGGGGATCTCGTCCTTCCTGCCGTCCCCGTAGGTCACCACGATTCGCTCGATTTCCACGTCGTTGCCTTCCGCAAGGAAGACGAGCCTGCGCAGGGCCCCTTCCTTCAGTCGGACGGGAAGCACGTCGAAATCCGCCTTGAAGTTCACCTGCAACTCTCCGATGAGCTCGGCCTTGCCGATAAGGGTCCGGATCTCGGAATCGCTCTGGGGGAAGGCCGCCGCGGCGGCCAGGCACAGCAGAACCACGGTCAAAAAACGCTTCATGGCACCTCCCGGTGTGGGAATATACCGCGATCCGGGGCCGGAAACCAGCGCGGCCCTACCCTCCCAGCTCCTTAAGGGCGCGCTCGTAAAAGTCCTCCACGGCCCACATCATCCGGTAGTCCGGATAGTCCGACATGAGGCGCTCGCAGAGGACCCGCAGGGACGTCCAGTCCATTCTATCCGCATGGACGAAGATCTTCTGGTACAGGACCTCCGGAAGGAAGGGATCCCGGGGATAGGCCGCTTCCGCGGCGTCGGACCAGCGCAGGACCTCGTCCCGGCAACGGTCCGCCAGGGCCTCGTCCCCGAAGTTCTCCGAGGCGGAGCGGCCAAGCTGGTGCAGGAGGTTCTGAAGGTTCCAGACCGCCTGGACGGGGGTGTCCCCGGCCATGCGGTAGGGATGGGCCCGATAGGCCTCCGTTACCTCCGCAGCGTCCCGGAACCCGAAGCGTCCGGGATTCATCACCGCGTCCCCGAAGGAAAAGAAGGTCGGGGCCCTGATCCGGGCGGAGAGGGCGGTGATGTCCTCCACAAGGGCGTTCATCTCCCGCCTCTGCCGCTGTTTCCGGAAATCCTTCAGGTACCGGTAGGCGTCCTCGATGCCTTTGCCGGGCTTGAGGTACAGGGGATCCAGCCGGGTGGACTGGGAGAAATATTCCAGGGCTTCCGCGTAGCGGCCGGCGTCCATGAGATCCAGGCCCCGATAGTACGCCCGGGCCGCGTCCAGGCTGGAAGGTCCGGGCGGAGTTCGGACGGACGGGCCCGGCGCGGCCGGGATACCGAGGGCGGCGGCCAGGCGCGCGGAGAGCTCCCGCTCAAGGTCCAGGACCCGGGCCGTCGGCCCCTCGGCCCGGGCGGACGCCGCGATTTCTCCGGTCTCCGCCCGGACCACCCGGGCGTCGATCCGGAGCTCCTCCCCGGCGCCCAGGAAGCTTCCGTACAGCAGTAGGTCCGCCCCCAGGAGCCGGCCCACCTTCGGGGCACCGGCGGGATCGACCAGGCCGGACAGGACCAGTTCCTGCTCCCGCAGGACCCGCTCCAGCTCCTCCCTCTCCACGAGGGTGAAGGCCCCGGTCGCCCCGAGGTCCCCGGCCAACAGGTCCGCCAGGCCCTTGGAGAGCCACGCCAGGTCCGGGGCGCCCCGGGTGTCGGAAAAATAGAGGACCGAAAGCCGGGGCTTCCCGGCCCGCGGCTCCTGGGCGGTCAGGCCGCCCCCGGGGAGGATCCAGAGAACCCAAGCGGCCAGAAGGGCCGCGGCGGGATGGCCCTGTCGGCGCGGCGGGGCGACGAAGTACGACATGGAACAAGTATGCAGGGAGTCCGGAAGCTTGTGAAGGGCGGCGGGTGGAAATACGGGCCGCGGTCGTGGATACTATCCCCATGAGCGATCAGCCCGATGCGGTGCCGCCGGTCCCGGAAACCAGGGTCGCCCCGGTCACCGATGCGAACCTGGAGGACTTCCTCTCCTACTGCTCCCTCCGGGGTCCCGAGCACGACGACAGCTATCTTCCCGGAGCGGGCTTCCGGCCCGACGCCGATCACCCCTCCTTCCTCCTGCTCCGGGACGGCGAGTCC
>JAAYUR010000532.1 GCA_012517645.1 Treponema sp. | reverse complement strand
GGGGCCGCGAAAAAGTACGCCAGGAAGGCAAGGCTTATCAAGGCATACAGAAGTCTATTCGGACGTTCGTCTACATCCCTCATCGCGGCCTTTCCGGGTGTTCCATCTTTCCAGGTTGCTCTTCATGGTATATAGTTAGACCTCCCGTTGTCAATCGAACACATACCGGCGCGCCGCGGGAGAAACTGCATGGAACTTGAAGACCTGTATCGTGAAGCACGGAAGGCGGCGGAGCGTTCCTACTCCACCTATTCGAATTTCCGGGTCGGCGCCGCCCTTCTCTGCGAGGACGGCTCGGTGGTCACCGGCACGAACGTGGAAAACCGATCCTTCGGGCTGACCATTTGCGCGGAAAGAACCGCGATCGCCGCCGCGGTCTCCGGGGGCCGCAGGAAATTCCGGGCACTGGCGATCTGCACTCCCGACGCGGATTACCCCGTATGCCTCTGCGGAGCCTGTCGGCAGTTCCTGAGCGAGTTCGCCGAGCCGTCCATGCCCATCGCCTTCGGCCACGGAGATTCCATAGGGGCTCGGACGACGATGGGAGATCTCTTGCCCCTGGATTCCCTGCACGAACTGGCGGACCGATGATCAGCGCTTGGGCGCTTCCTTCTTCTTGATGTCGCTTTCCAGCTTGGCGGTCCAGATGTCCGCCTTCTTCTTGAGTTCCTCGACGTCGTCCCGGTCCCCCAGGACGGCGTGCACCCGGCGGATCGCGTTCAAAAAGAGGATGGCGATGCGGAAGTCCTCGGCCTTGTTGGAGAAGATCTCATACTTTTCCCGATACTTGTCCGCGGAATCCCGGAAGAGCCGCTTCACCATCGTCAGATGGTTGTAGGTCACCTCCCGGTTCGGAGAGTCGAAGTCGAGGTTCGCAGGGAGATTCTTCAGGTCCAAAAGATTCTTGGCCACCGTCGCATACTTGCCCCAGAGTTCGATGAAGGCCCATTTCCACCGGGACATCTCGCCGTAGGCGTCCTCGAGCTCCTTGATCGCGAACCCCAGCTTCATGAGGAGCTGGTATCGACTCTGGGGGCTCAGGTCCGAGATCGCTTCCAGGTTCTTCTCGTAGTCCGAGAACGGGGCGTCGATGTAGGAAGTGACCGTGTCCTCAAAGTGCTTGATGGAACGCGCGATGGCCCGGCGGGCTTCCGCGAGGTAGTCCTCGTTCTTGATACCCAGGAGCGCGACGGAGACGGAATTGACAAGCATGTAATGGGAAGCCACGTTCAGGGCCTCCTCCGCCGCGGCTATCCTCTTGTACGCGACGCCCGGGTCGTCCGAGTTCAACAGCTCCTGCAGGGTTTTTTCCTTGGACAGCCGGGCTTCGATGAGCTTCTTGTATTCCTTCACTTTTTCGAAGTAAAGGTTGCGCTGCTCCTGAGTGATCTTACCCATCGCTTCCCCGCCTGCTACCGTAGCGCCTTAGGAGCTCCACCGCGTGAGCGTAGGACACTTCGGTCTTGGAATCGCCCGCCAACATCCGCGCTATCTCCCGGGCCGTGGCCTCCCCGGAAAGAGCCTCGAGCCGGGTGACTGTCCGATCCTGCTGGACCGTTTTTTCAACCCTGTAGTGAGTATCGGCGCGAACCGCGATGGACGCAAGATGGGTGATGCACAATACTTGCTTGCGGGCGGCCAAGGCGTGGAGGTGCTCGCCCACGGACAGCGCGACCTCCCCGCCGATACCCGCGTCCACCTCGTCGAAGATCAGGGTCCCGATAGTGTCCGAATCCGCCAGCGCCGTCTTCACGGCCAGCATGACCCGGCTCATCTCGCCGCCTGAGGCGATACGAGCTAGTTCCTTGAGCGGTTCACCCCTGTTCGGGGAAATGAGGAAATCGACCTCATCGATCCCGTAGGGCCCGACCACGGCCTTCCCCCCCTCGGACTCCTTTCGGGTCAAGCGTATGGAAAACCGGGCGTTGGGCATGCCCAGGGTTCGCAGGATGGAGGCGATGCGCTCTTCCAGCTCCGCGCCGGCGGAGGCCCGGGACTTCGAGACGGCCAGGGCCGCATCGTAGACCTCCCGCTCCAGGGCCGCGATCTCGGCTTGCCGTGCCGCCTTGTCCTCTTCCCAGCTCGAAAGTCGCTCCAGCCGGGCCGCCCCGTCCTTGCCGTAGGCGATGACCTCTTCCAGGGTGTCGCCGTATTTTTTCTTGAGCTTCTGGAGCTCCGCGATCCGCGATTCCACGGCTTCAAGCCGTTCGGGGCTGAAGCGAAGGCCGTCCATATAGTGCCGCAGCGTGTCCGCCACGTCTTCCAGTTCGTAGTACCCGTCGTCGACTCGCCGGGCCAGGTCGGACACCTTGGCGTCGATGGCCTGGGCCGACTCCAGTTGGGACCGGACCTTCCGGAGGGAGGGAAGGACCCCGCCTGCGGGATCCGCCAGGAGGTCCCGGGCACCCTCCAGGGCGGCCGCCAGCTTCTCGAACTGGGAAAGCAGACGCTCCTCCTCGGCCAGTTCCACGTCCTCACCGGGCTTAAGCTTCGCCTTGGCGATCTCTTCCACCGCGTAGGCCAGGAGCTCCGCTTCCCGCGCCCGTTCCCGCTCGGAGGCGGCCAAGCTCTCGAACTCCTTCCTGCGGGAGGAGAGTACCGAGAATCTCTCCCCGAGGGATTCGACCTCGGCATCGATCCGGGCGAAGCGGTCCAACAATCGGCGCTGGGAATCGGGGCGCAGAAGGGATTGATGCTCGTGCTGCCCGTGGATATCCACCAAAAGGCTCGTAAAATCCGCCAAGTCCTGGCGCAGGGCGGGAACATTCTGGATATAGACGGATCCGCGGCCAGTATTCTTGAGGGATCTGCGGATGACGACCGTGCCGTCCTCGCAATCCATCCCGTGGGCGGCCAGCCAGGCCCGGGCTTCGGGATTCTCCGATACGTCCAGAACCCCGGATACCAGGGTTTCCTCGGCTCCGGTCCGGATGATCCCGGTGTCGGCCTTGCCCCCTAGAAGGAATCCCAACGCTCCGATCAGGATGGACTTTCCGGCCCCGGTTTCGCCGGTCAGGAGGTTGAGCCCCGGTCCGAAGCGGACGCTCACCCGGTCGATCAGCGCGAAGTCCCGGATCGTCAGCTCCTCAAGCATCCGGCCCTCCCGACCAGTTCAGCTTGTGGCGGAGCACGTCGTAGAAGGAAGCCCGGCCCGCGCACCAGATCCGGGCTCGGGATTCGGATCGGCGGAAGAGGACCCGGTCTCCGGGCGCCAGGTCGAAGAAGTCCTGGCCGTCCAGGGTCAGGATCAAGGAGCTCCGCTGCCGTTCCGCGACATTCACCTCGATCTCCTCGCTTCCCGGCAGGACCAGGGGGCGGTTCGACAGGGCGAAGGGGCAGATGGGGTTGAAGACCAGGGCGTCCAGGTCCGGCTCCAGGATGGGGCCCCCGGCGGCCAAGGAATAGGCCGTTGACCCCGTGGGCGTGGCGACGATGGCCCCGTCGGACTTGTAGGAGCAAAGGGGGGCCCCGCTTACGGTCACCCGGAGATCCAGGATCTTGGCGCTTCCGGAGCCCGACACCACCCCCTCGTTCAAGGCCGTGAACCGGGCCTCGGTGCGGCCGTCCCGTACGACTTCCACGTCCAGCATCACCCTCTCCGAAAGGGTGAGCCGTCCGGCCAGGCAGTCCTCCAGTCGGTGTCTCCATTCGCTTTTTCGTATCCAGGCGATGAAACCCAGACTGCCCAGGTTGACCGGAAAGACGGGTACGTTCCAGGGCGCGGTGATCCGGGCGGAGTACAGCACGGTCCCGTCCCCGCCCAGGGATACCGCGAAGGCGGCGCCGGCCGCCCGGGGGATTTCATCCGGCTTCCCCGCGAAGGCGTGGACGTCCACGGTATGCCCGCGCTCGCGAAGAAAGTGGCCGATCTCCCGGGCCACGTCCCCGGCGTCGTCCTTGGACAGGTTCGCGATGATCAGGGCACGGCCGGGATCGGACTCCACGGATTCCTCCTCTAGGGCAGGGTCGCCAGGACCCTGGAAACCTTCTGGGCCGCCGATTTTCCGATGCGGGGATGCAAGGGGAAAACCAGGCACCGAAGCGCCAAGGATACGGCTTTCGGGCAGGCCCCCTCGGGGACCAGGGACAGGGCGGCGCAGGAACCTTCGAACGCAAGGGCCGTATCCACTTCCTTTTTCCGGGCATAGGACCGGACTTCCTTGACCCCCGAAGGCAGGACGACGGGGAGGCCGAAATACGCCGGCTCCCCCTCCCCCGGAAGCCTCAGCGCCGCGTGCTTGGATCGCGACAAGGCTTCCTCGAAGAGCCGGGCCAGCTCCCGGCGCCGTTCGAAGGTCCGCTCGAGCGCGCGGATCTGGGAAAGCCCCAGGGCCGCGTTCAGGTCCGTCATGACGAGTTCAGGTGGAAGGCCGTCCGAAAGATTCCGAAGGGCCTGAGCCTCCCGTCGGCCGTTGGCGTACACAAGGGCGCCGCCGCCGGCGGTGGCAAGCCCTCCCTGCTCAAGGGCAAAAAGAGTCAGGGCGCCCAGCGTCCCGGCCCGGGTCGAACCGATGAACGCGCCCAGGCTCTCCGAGACATCCTCGATGACGGGTATCCCGAAGTCGACAAAGGCCTCCGGATCCGGCATGATGCCGGCTCCTTCGAATAGGAGGAGCAGACGCGCTTCTTCCCTCGCCCGGGCCAAGGCACCCGGATCCGGGCAGCCCGAGTCCGGATGTATATCCAGCCACAAAGGGTTCAAACGCTTGTCCTTGAGCACGTAGGCGTAGTACGAGGGGGAAAGGGCGGAGAGAGCCACCGTCGAACCTTCCGGCAAGGCGAAACAGTCCAGGGCCGCCGAAAGAGCGGTGACGGGGCTTCTGAAGGCCGCGCCTTGGTCGAAACCGAGCTGTTCCTTGGCTATCCGGAGGAATTTCGAGAGAAACGCGCCCGGTTCCGCGGAATCCTCAACCATGCAGGAGAGGACGGAGTCCATATCCTTTCTGCGGATATAGGAAGAACGAACGGGAATGATCATCTAAGGCTGTCCTATTTGCTGAGATCCTCGATCTTTTGTAGCTCCCGGGCGCTGAATAGGCGCCGGATATCCAGTATGATCAGGTACCCGTTCTTCTGGTTCACGACCCCCTGGATATACTCCGAACCGATCCCGCTGAGCATCTGCGGAGGCGGCTGGATCTCGTTGGCTTCGATCGGGGTGACCCGTTCGATCTTATCGATGATGACCCCTAGCTTCATCCCGGCCACCTCGATGATGATAAAGCCCGAGAGCAGCTCCGCGTCCTCGCCGAGGGCCGGCCGTTTGAGATGGAACCGTTTATGCAAGTTTATGATGGGGATGATCTCTCCCCGGAGGTTGTAGAGTCCCTCGACATAGGCGGGGGCGTTCGGGATTTGCCGTATCTCCTGTATGCGCACGATCTCCTTCACGTCCATGATGTCGATTCCGTACAGTTCCTCGCTCAGCTGGAAGGTGACGAGCTGAATCTGGTTTTCCGTTTCGGACATGACTCCCCCGATTTTTGACCGCGGCGGCAGACGGGCCTTCTTCCGTGGAGTGTAGCATTTTTCGGCCCCGGGAGCAAGTTTCCGGCGAATGCCGTGCGGTACTCACGGCATTCGCCTCGCAGTTTTCAGCGTTCCCTAGGAGAACGCTGAAAACTGCCGGACATGATAGCGGCTCCCGGAACAGTGGACAGTGGACGGCTTGGTCGCAGCGCGCGGCCGCGGCCCACGCCGGGGCGTGGACGGCGCCGGCGGGCGGCAGCGCTTCCGACCACCGACCACGGTTCGCCGTCCACGAAAATAAAAAAAAGCCTGGCGACGACCTACTCTCCCACCGCGAAGGCAGTACCATCGGCGTTGGAGGGCTTAACTTC
>JAAYUR010000552.1 GCA_012517645.1 Treponema sp. | reverse complement strand
GCTTGGTACTCGAAGGCCCACGCGGGCTCCCTGGACGGAAGCGCTCCCTTGGAGGATCCGACGGGCCCGGGCATCGCGGAGGCGGACCGGTCCTACGGGGTGAAGCGGGTGCGGCGCGGAGGCAACTATCACGAAAGCGCCGACTCCGCGGCGGTCCATTTCCGGAGCCGGGACCTGCCCAAGCAGGCGGACCCTGGTGGACCGTGCGAACGAGGCGGGGGTTCCGGCGATCCACGTGTAGCACACCGACGCGGGATCCCGAGCCCCGGTGAGGTCCTGAAAAATAATCGCCGTTCCCCTTGCGTCTCCTCGAATCCCGTGCTATAAATCACTCCATGATGTTTCTACAAGTAGAAACCAAACCGTTCGGTTCCCGGGAAAACCCCGCCTTCCGGGCCGGGTCCTTCCACCTCCGCATCCTCCGGGCCCGCCCTCTCTGGCGCGCCTGACACGCCTTCCTTGGACCGTCCGAGCCTACGGACCCAATTGCGCGGGAACCGCAGGGTTCCCGTCCACATCGAATGAAAGGAGACTCCCATGTCCCGTCCCTTCGCCAACATAGCCGTCGACACGCCCGTCAAGATACTTCTTACCGAGTCCGAGATGCCCCGCCGCTGGTACAACCTGGCCGCGGACCTTCCGGTTCCCCCGCCCCTGGGCCCGGACGGCAAGCCCGTGACCCCCGAGATGATGGCCGCCATCTTCCCAATGGGCATCCTGGAGCAGGAGATGTCCGGGGAGCGCTACATCGACATCCCCGAGCCGGTGCTCGAGATCCTGGCCAAGTGGAGGCCCTCCCCCCTGCACCGGGCCTTCGGCCTGGAGCGGGCCCTGAAGACCCCGGCCCGGATCTACTTCAAGAACGAGAGTGTCTCCCCCGCGGGAAGCCACAAGCCGAACACCGCCGTTGCCCAGGCCTACTACAACAAGATCGCCGGGGTGAAGCACGTCACCACCGAAACCGGGGCCGGCCAGTGGGGCAGCGCCCTCTCCTTCGCCTGCGCCCAGTTCGGGCTTACCTGCCGGGTCTACATGGTCAAGGTGAGCTACGAGCAGAAACCCTTCCGCAAGGTGATGATGGCCGCCTGGGGCGGAGAGTGCATCCCCAGCCCCAGCGGCCGGACGAAGGCCGGCCGGGCCGCCCTGGCCAAGGACCCGGACTGCCCGGGAAGTCTGGCCATCGCCATCAGCGAGGCGGTGGAGGACGCGGTGTCCGATCCCACGGGCTCCACCAAGTACTCCCTGGGTTCCGTGCTGAACCATGTGATGCTCCATCAGACTATCATCGGCCAGGAGACGGAGCTCCAGCTGGAAAAGGCCGGGGAGCGGATGCCGGACCGGGTCATCGCCTGCGTGGGCGGGGGCTCGAACTTCGCGGGCCTTGCCTTCCCCTTCGTAAAGCGCAAGATCGACGGGGAGGAGACGACGGTCATCGCCGTGGAGCCCGCGGCCTGCCCCACCCTGACCCGGGGGACCTACGCCTACGACATCGGGGACTCCTCGGGGATGACGCCCCTTCTGCCTATGTACACCCTGGGCCACGAGTTCATGCCCGCGCCCATCCACGCGGGCGGCCTGCGGTATCACGGGATGTCCCCCCTGGTATCCCGGGCGGTCAAGGAAGGCCTCGTGGAGGCTCGGGCGGTGGGCCAGCTGGAATGCTACCAGGCGGCCCTGACCTTCGCTCGGACCGAGGGAATCATCGCGGCCCCGGAATCCAGCCACGCCATCGCCATGGCGATCCGGGAGGCCAAACTGGCCGCCGAGGAGGGCGTCGAGAGGGTGATCGTCTTCGGACTGTCCGGTCATGGACATTTGGACCTGGCGGGCTACGAGAAGTACCTGGCGGGAGGGCTGGAGGATTCTACGATGTCCGAGGAGGGCTTGGCCGATTCCCTCAAGTGCATCGAGGGCTTCCCCAAGCCGTGATCAATCCATCATACCCGCCAGCTCGTCCCAGCGGGCGGTCTTGGCCCGTATGAGGGGATCGAGCTCGGCGTAGCGGCGGGAAGCCTGCTCGAGGTTCCGCCCGTCCCGTCCGCCCGAGGCGAACAGGCGTTCCAGCTCGGCCTTCTCCGCCTCCAGGGCCTCGATCTCCGGCAGGAGGGACTCGAACTCCCGGCGCTCCGCGAAGCTGGGCTTGCGGCGGCGGGAGGCCCCCGCGGCCTCCCCGGCCGAAGCGGGTGCCGTCCCGGATGGGTCCGGGGTGCCGGGTTCGCCGGCGGGGCCGGAGATCCGGGCGGCTGAAACGGGACGAGGTCCGGAGGCGGCCGAGGCGCCGAGGGTGCCGGTCCCGGCAGCCGCCGACCCCCCGCGATCCTTTGCCCTCGCCCGGTCGGAGGTTCGAGCCGCCTGTGCCCTCTCCTCCTCCTCGAGCTCCCG
>JAAYUR010000536.1 GCA_012517645.1 Treponema sp. | reverse complement strand
GAACAACCAGCTGATAACGAATCTGCTCATCGCGGTCGGCCTTTCCATGGACGCCTTCGCGGTTTCCGTTTCCAGCGGGATCTGCATTCCGGACCTGAGGTTCCGCCATGCATTCCGAGCGGCCGCTTTTTTCGGCCTCTTCCAGTTCCTGATGCCCCTTGCGGGCTATTTTGCGGGCGCCGCCTTCCGGAACCTCATCCGGGGCTACGACCACTGGATCGCCTTCGGGCTTCTGGCCTTCGTGGGCGCCAAGATGGTCAAGGATAGCTTCGAGGTCCGGACGGACCCCGCCTGCGACGAGGAGGAACTCCGGAAAAAGAACATCCTGGACCTGGGAACCCTTGTCCTTTTGTCCGTCGCGACCAGCATCGACGCCCTGGCGGTAGGACTTTCCTACAGCCTCCTAGACCAGCCTATACTCACCCCCGCCGCTGTCATCGGCGCCCTCACCTTCCTGGTCTGTTTGGCGGGCTGCGAGTTCGGCAAGCGGATCGGCGCCGCGTTCGAGCGTTGGGCTGAAACGGCGGGAGGGGTCGTGCTGATCGGGATCGGAGTCAAGATCCTGGCGGAACACCTATCCAACGGGCTCTGAGCTCCGACGCTCCACAAGGGGGCCTTCCGAGGGGTATACTGTCGAAGCCATGATGACTCGAAGCCGCGCCGCCCTTCTGTCCCTCTGCCTGGCCGTCGCAGCACCCGCCCAGACCCCGCTTCCGGTTGTTCCGAACCGACCTTCGGAAGCCGCCCCGTCCCCGGCGCGGGTCCTATTGCCCGACGACCCCGCCCCGATCCTGGACCTAAGCCTCGAGGAGGCCTGGAACCGGCTCGGACCGCCCAAGAATGTCCTCGCGGTCCGGGGGAATGAACCCTGGCAGGACGACGTGGCCTTCGAATACGGAGAGGGGTTTCTTGTATACTGGTACCGGGGCAGACCCTGGCAGATCCGCCTTTCCAGGGGCTACGAGGGTTCCTGTTTCGGCTTCTTCCTGGGCGACTCTCCGGACAAGGTCTTGAGTCTCCTGGGATCCCCGGACCGAAGCGAGGCGGACACCCTGGAATGGCGTCTGCCCTGGAGGGGGTATCCGGTCCGGCTCCGAATCCTGGTACGGGACGGGGCGGTCTCGGAGGCCTATGTGTACCGCTCGGATTACTAGGAGGTGACCGTGGCTCAGCTCTGCCTCTGCCTGACCGGGAAAACCCTGGCGGAAAACCTCCGAGCCCTGGACATGTACCGGGGTCGGATCGACTTGGCCGAGCTCCGGGCGGATTGCCTGGATCCGAACGAGGTCCTACACATCCGGTCATTTCCGGAACGAGCCGGAATTCCCACCATCCTCTCGGTCCGGCGCCGAGCCGACGGGGGATACTTCGAGGACGGCGAGGGCGCCCGGCTCGTGGTGTTCGCCAAGGGCTTGGCCTTCGCCAGTCGGGACCGAAGGCTGAATTTCGCCTATGTGGACATCGAGCAGGATTTCCGGATTCCCGCGCTGGAGGAGGCCGCCCGAACCTTCGGCACCCGGATAATCCGGTCCCGGTACTGCCCGGACGGTCTACCCGAGAATCTGGACGCGATTTGGGCGGACCTGTCCCGGGATCCCTACGAGATACCCAAGCTGGCGGCGGTGCTCCGGGGCATCGGGGAGACCCGGAGGCTCTTCGAGTTCGCGGACCGCCGGACGGACAAGGACCGGATCGTCTCCGGGATGGGAGAATACGGGTTCTGTTTCCGGATCCTGACCTCCCGCACGGGAAGCATGATCAACTACGCCAGCCCTTCCCTGGCGGGCCTGCCCCCCGCGGCCCCCGGGCAGGCCACCGCGGAGGAATACGAGAGCGTCTACCGCTGGCGGAAGATCCGGAAGGATTATGCTCTCTACGGAATCCTGGGGGG
>JAAYUR010000159.1 GCA_012517645.1 Treponema sp. | reverse complement strand
GCGCGGGCCTGGGGCTCGGCTATGAGTTCTCCTCCCGAAAGACGGGCTTTACCCTGGCGGCCAAGGTGCGGATCATGACCCTGACCATCGAGGGGGACGTGGAGTCCGCGGGCATGGCCCTCCTCTGTCTGACCTGGAAGTGACCGAACCGATCAGCCGGGCCCGCGGGGGCGGGTCCGGCCGATCGTGGAATCCCGACATCGTCATCTTGCGGCAGGATGCCGCGCGAAGGAGGCACTATGCCGGACTCGCTCTACCTTAAGTACATCAAGTTCCACCGGGAAGTGGAAACGGACTTTCCGGAGATGCCGAAACCGTCCACGTGCGTCGCCTCGGATTGGTTCGTGAAGATACCCGGCCGCGACCAGTGGAAGCCTGTCCGAGACCGGGTCGGCAGTCCCGTCGTGGAGGCCCTTCTGAGGCTGGTCGACGAATGGGGACTCCCCGCCCGGGTCGAGAAGGAAGCCGCCGGGCCGGGCGGGTGGGGTGCCGGGGGGATGCGGATATGGGTTCCCTTCCTGGACGGGGGACTCTACGTGGAAACCACCCTGTGGGAAGGCGAGTACTCCAACCGGCTCCATAGCCGGCAGACGACGCGCATATTGGGGAAGGCATGCCGTGAACTCCTCTGGAAGGGCTTGTCGGGCCGGCTGGAAAGCTCCGAGATACCCGCAGGTGGCCCCGGCGAGTTACCCTGGCCCCGGATCGAATGATGCGGAGCTGCCCAATTTCAGGCATGCCTTGAGGTGCACATTCATGGACGAAGGGGGAACAGCAGGATGACGCAGGACGAAGAGGTGAAGATATCGCCGGATGAACTGGAAGACCTTCGTAGGCGTGATCCGATAGTGGACTACATCGTGTCGAAAGGCTGGCCTCTTACGAGGGATCTCTATCTCGGCCTAGCCTACATGGGCGAAGAGTACGAGGAGACGCCCGAACGGGAAGCTTCGATGCCCTGGGTTCTCAGGAATCCGGAGACCCGGGGGCCGATGTACGACACGATGCCGGAAGAAGAGGATCCGGGTACGGAGGAGTTCTGGCGGGCCTGGGCCAAGACACCGCAGGCCCGGAAGGAAAGCGTCAATCCGGACGCGGATGTCGAAGCCCTGCTCGCTACCGGCATGATCTCGAAGGCGGGTGCGCATAAGAAGAAGGAATAATCTCCGCTTGACTTCGCCGCCGCTCCGGCGGCCGTGTCGGCCCAGGCGGGACATCCGGCGGCCGGAACCTGGTTCCGGAACCACAAGGCCGATCCGGAGTCCGGCGCCGACGCGGCTCCGGTCGGGAGGGAGAACCTGTATGACCCACGGAGACCACTGGGCCGCGATCGATCCGGACCACGAGCGACTGATCGAGGAGATGCTCTCGATCGTCGGGACGAAGGGCCGGGTCGTTGGCAGATCGAACACGGTCGTCGAGGACGGCGAGAGGCAATGGGAGTCCGAAGTGGTGGGCCTGCGGTACCCGGCGGACCCGCTCGGGTTCCTCGGACTCGTCGTGGCCCGGGACGGCCGGCGGGAGATGTGGACCGCCTTCCCCCACGCCGAGGGCAGGAGCAGATCCACCCTCATCGTGGAGCGAATCGAACCCGAGGGAAACGGCATCGAGGCGGTGATCCATGTCGGCATGCCGGACGCCGGGGGCTTCTCCGTCTCGGATCCCCTGTACTTCCTGGACAAGGACCATCTCGAGGAAGGCCGGGAAGCCGCGTTCCGCCTCTCCGCCGTGGCCTACGGCCTTCGGAAGTGCGAACCGGTGTCCTTGACCGGGGGACCCCTCTTCGAGATGCTGCGCGAGGAGTACCTGGAGGAGAACCCGGACAGGGACCCCGCGGAAGTGACGGCCATACCGATCTCCGTCGCCGGGACGGCCTGCCTCTTCCCCGAGGAGGACGCGGATGCCCAGGTGATGTTCAGGGTCGACGAGGTGTACACCTTCGACTGCGGCCGGCCGGTGACGCGACTGTCCGGCGTCGTGATGAGGAGCGGCGAGGACAGGGAGCTCCGGATCGACGTCTACGCGTCCGCCCCGGCCCTGGACGGGTACGTCCCGCGGGTGGGGGACGATGTCCAGGCCGTCGTGTGGATGCAGGGAGTCCTGGACAGGTAGGCAGGCGACCGCCGCGGGAAGCGTCTCCCCCGGAATGGGGAGGCGCCTCCCGGCAGTCCCCCCGGATGCGGGTCGGCCATCCTGCGGGCGCCGGGCCCGCAAGCTTTCTGAAATTTCTGCGGGAACGTTCCCATATTTGCTTGCGCAAGTAAAAGAATCGTGTTATTCTTGTATGGGAACGTTCCCAAATGAGCAAGAAACCGAGTATAAGCATCATCGAGGTCGCCCAGCTCGCGGGCGTCTCCAAAAGCACCGTTTCGCGTGTGGTCTCGGACCGAGGAGGTTCGGTCAGTCCCGAGGCCGAGGCCAAGGTCCTAGCCGCCATCGAGGAACTGGGTTACATCCGCAACCACATCGCCGTGGGGCTCAGGACCCAGCGCACTTGGATGGTCCTCATCATGGTCCCCGACATAGCCAACCCCTTCTGGGCGGAGACCGCGAGGGCGGCCCAGGACGGGCTCGAGGCCGCGGGTTACTCCGTGGTGATCGGCAATACCGACTGGAACGAGGTGCGCCAGGAGCGCTACTTAGGACTGGCGAGGTCGGGCCGCTTCGACGGTCTCATCCTGAACAGTGTCACCAACGACCTTGAGGCGATCCGGTCGATGCGGATCCCCACCGTCCTCCTTGGGGAACGGAGCGAAAATCCGTGCCTCGACACGGTGGGAACGGATACCCTGGCTGCGACCCGCAGGGCCCTGGACTACCTCTGGGCTACGGGCCATAGGCGGATTGCCATCGCGACAAGCGAGTACGGCAGCGAGCGTTTCCTCTCGCTCAGGCGCCGCGCCTACGCCGACTTCCTGGCCGAAAAGGGGTTGTCCCTCGATCCGGCCATCGTGTTCCAGATCCGGCTGTCCGAGGAGGGGGGACGCGAGTTGGCCAGGTCTATCCTGGCCCTGCCCGACTGGCAAAGGCGCATCGACTCGATCTTCTGCGGCAACGACGTCCTCGCGATCGCGACCATCGAGGCCCTGGGCGAGGCGGGCGTCATCGTGGGCCGGGATCTTTCCATCATCGGTCTGGACGACATTCCCGCCGCCGCCCACTGCCGACCGGCGCTCACCACGGTGCGGAAACAGCGCGAGAAGACCGGGCGGGCCGCCGCGGAGCTCCTTTTGGCCCGGATAGCCGATCCTGAGCGTCCCTTTGAAAAACGTCTCTTCCCCGGAGAGCTCGTCACGCGAGAGAGCGTGGCGGAAAGGCGTGCCGATCAATGAGAACGAGAAGCGAGGCCCTCGCGGACCGCGGGCGGCTGGAGAGCAAGGCGGCGGGAGCCCTGGTCGGGCTGGCCATCGGTGACGCGATGGGCGACATCGGGAGAAGCCAGGAGCATCGGGCCAAGTTCGGCATCGTGACCAATCTCTATCCCGAGGCCAAGAGCACCGATGACACCGAGTTCGGAGTGCTCACGGCCAAGGCCCTCCTGGACACCCGCGGCGCCCTGAGCGCCGATGCGGTGGCTGCGGCCTGGCGACGCTACGTCCTGGATCGGGGCGGAGCCAAGAAACGCGCGGGACGGCCTCTCTACGGCGCCCTCGCCAATCTGTCCCGAGGCCTCGAGCCGCCCTTCTCCGGACGTTACAATATCATGAACGTGGACGACGGGGCGGCCATGAGGGCGAGTCCCCACGGGATAGTGAGGGCTGGGGATCCGGAAGGGGCCGCGCGCCTCGCCGCCCTGGACGCTTCGGTCAGCCATGACATGGACGGCATCTGGGCCGCCGAGGCTATAGCCGCGAGCGTGGCTGTCGCCATGGCGGACGGCAGCCCGGACGAAATCATTGCAGCGGGGCGGGCCCGCATGCCGAAAGGCTCCTGGCTCGCGGACGCGATGGATCGGGCCATGGCCATCTGTGAGGCGAAGCCGGACATCGAGCTGGCCTACGAGGAGCTTCACACCGCCCTCTGGA
Source organism: Treponema sp. (assembly GCA_012517645.1). Classification (GTDB taxonomy): domain Bacteria; phylum Spirochaetota; class Spirochaetia; order Treponematales; family UBA12059; genus JAAYUR01. The sequence continues at coordinate 4,361 of JAAYUR010000159.1, read as the reverse complement.
CGCCCGAGCACGCGAGCGCTCCGGAGGCCATCCCCCAGGTCTACGCGATTTTCAGGCTCACGGGCGAGAATCCCCGGCGCGCCCTCCTTTGGAGCGCCAATTTCGGCCGCGACGCGGATACGATAGCGGGATTGGTCTGCTCTCTCTCAGGAGCTCTCCACGGCCTTTCGGCCTTCCCCGCCGCCTGGGTCGAGCAGGTGCGGAAGCCTGCGGGCGTCTGTCTCGAGTTCGCCGCCGAGGAGGACATGCTGGCCCTGGCCGGCGCCCTCGTCTCCCTGGCCCTGGAGACCCGCTAGCCATGGCGAGCACAGCCGCCCTCGGCGCGCGCCTCAGGAGGGACGGCTTCCTCTACGTTCTTCTCGCCCCGGCACTAGCCTACTTCATCCTCTTCCACATCCTGCCCATGGCGGGGATGCGGATAGCCTTCGAGGATTTCCGGCTCTTCGGAAAGAGCGCCTTTGTCGGCCTTAAGCATTTCCGGACCCTCTTTTCATCCCCGGGCTTCGCCACGGTCATAGCGAACACCCTGATCCTGAGCACCATGAAGATCGTCCTCTTCTTCCCCCTGCCCATCGTGTTCGCCCTGATGGTGAACGAGGTCAGGAGCTCCGTGCTCAGGAAATTCGTGCAGTCCGTGGCCTACCTTCCCCACTTCCTCTCCTGGGTGGTCATCGCAGGCGTGTGGATCGCCTTTCTGTCACCGACCGCCGGCGGGGCGAACGAGCTCAGGCGTTTTCTGGGTCTGCCGGTCCTGGACTACATGACGAGCAAGGAGCACATCCGCTGGGTCCTCTTCGCCTCCGAAACCTGGAGGAGCATCGGCTGGGACTCCATCATTTACCTGGCGGCCCTCATACGCATCAGCCCCAGCCTCTACGAGTCGGCCGACATGGACGGTGCCAACGCCCTACAGAAAATGCGCTTCATCACCCTGCCCGAACTCGTGCCGACCATGGTGACCGTCTTCATCCTCAACCTGGGTTTCTTCATGAACGCCGGCTTTGATCAGGTCTTCAACATGATGAACGATTCGGTCATATCCAGGGTGGACATCCTCGACACCTTCGTCTACCGTGTCGGCCTTGTAAATATGCAGTACTCCTTATCCACAGCCGCGAGCCTCTTCAAGGGCGTCATCGGCCTTGTCCTGATCCTTTCGACCCACGGCATGGCCAAGCGCGTGACGGGAAAGGGGCTTTGGTGATGGGTACCCGAATCCGCTCCCCCCTCGGCGACCGACTTCTCCGCTTCGCCATTGTCCTTGTGCTGCTAGGGATCTCCGCAGCCGTCCTCGTTCCCCTCCTCAACATCGTGGCCCTCTCCCTATCAGACACGAAGCGCGTCTCGGAGCTCAGAGGCCTCGATGTCCTTCCCAAGGGCTTTTCTCTCATCGTGTACAAGATCCTGGCGGCCAACCCGTATTTCATCCGAAGCATCCTAAACTCTGTCTTCATCACCCTGACGGGTACGACCATCAACCTGATCGTCACGGCGATGGCGGCCTACGCCCTCACGCGGCCGAGCCTGCCCGGCAGGCGCTTTTTCATGCTCCTCGTGATCGTAGTGATGGTCTTCGAGCCGGGCATAGTGCCTGAGTACCTCGTGGTGAAGAAGATCGGCCTCATGGGGAGCCTCTGGTCCGTCATCTTCTACAAGGCCGTGAACGTCTACTACCTCATCATCCTGATGCGCTTCTTCGAGGAAGTGCCTCCTTCCCTGGTGGAGGCGGCCCGGGTCGACGGGGCGGGGCACTGGATTGTCTTCCGCCGCGTCATGCTTCCACTTTCCAAGTCGGCCATGGCCACCCTCGGGCTTTTCTACGGTGTCATGCACTGGAACGAGTACTTCAGGGCCAGCGTCTACATCACCGACCCCTTGAAATACCCGCTCCAACTCATCCTGCGGCAGTTTGTCGTCTTGGACGACACATCCGCCCTCATCGGGGCGGGAACCATCTACAGCTACGACGAGGCGGCCCGGCTCTCCTACGCCGCGCTCAAGGCCGGAACCATCGTCGTGGCCATTCTTCCGGTGCTCATGCTCTATCCCCTGATCCTGCGCTACTACACCCGCGGGGTCATGGAGGGTGGAGTGAAGGAATAGCAAGGAGGCAGATCGTGAAGATGCGAAGAATCCTGATCGTCGTCCTTATGGCGCTCCTGGTTTATGGAGCCGCGTTCAGCGCCGCTGCCCAGCCCAAGGTCCGCTTCGTCCTCAAGGATCTGGACGCTGATCCCAACGCCGAGGCATTCATCGCGCTCATCGAGAAAGGCATGGCGGCGGCCGGAACCCCGGTCGACCTTGAGATCATCAAGGTGCCCGCGGGCAACTACGCGGAGAAAGTAGGGCTCATGATCATGTCGGGCGACATCCCCGACCTGATCTACTTCCAGGGAGGCGACGACAAGATCGCGGCCCAGGGAGCCCTGGAGAACCTCACGCCCTACGTCAACAACTCGAAATACCTCAAGACCCTAATGGACGAACACTCGAAGCAGCGCTTGGCGAGCTATCCCTACCTAGTCTGGTTGGCCCCGCCCCGCGTACGCGTTCCCGTGATGCGGAAAGACTGGTTCGAGTCCCTGTCCTCGGCCAAGGCCGTCCAGGCCAACCCTACGGTCGACACCTACTACGCGCTTTTCAAGGACCTCGTGGCCAAGAAGGGCGCCAAGTTCGGCATCTCGATCACCGGAAAGACGAACGGCGTCGAGGAGCTGGACGCCATCTTTGACGCGGCCTTCGGGAACACCTCCACCTGGATGAAGGGTCCGGACGGAAAGTGGTTCTACTCCCGCGTCTCGGCCAACGAGAAGGCCAAGCTCGAGTTCTACGCCAAGCTCTACAAAGAAGGCCTTTTGGATCCCGAGTACCTAACCAAGGCCTGGGACACCAAGGAGCAGGTCTTCTATGAAGGCAAGGCGGGGATGATCCCCGGCGTCGCGCCCGGTTCCATCGACGTCTACGCGAACAAGATGCAGAAGGCCCAGGGCAGCGACATTATCGCCCTGCCTCCCGCCAAGGGCAAGGCCCAGGGGCTGACTCCCTTCGTCGATGTCACCAAGGAAACCCGAGGCTTCGCAATCTCCTCCACTTCCAAGGTGAAGAAGGAAGCCTTCGCCGTCCTGGATTTCATGTGGAGTCCCGCCGGCCTCAAGATCGCGAAGCTCGGCATCCCCGGCATCCACTACATCGACGACAGCAAGCGGTACGTCCTCACGGACAAGTACACCGAATGGCCCATAGGCTGGTTCGGCGACTCGCTCAACGGCTTCAATCCCGACAAGCCCCTCTCGCGGCCCATCATGAACCAGTCCGCCCTGGACGCCGGCGCCCTGGCCAAGAGGTACATGCTGCCCGACCGTAATTTCCTCATCCCCGAGCAGTATGTGACCAACTGGGACCAGATGGTCAATCTGTACAAGGAGTACTGCGCGGACATCGTTACGGGGAAGAAGCCTATCTCCGCCTTCGACGAGTTCGTCGAGAAGTGGAACAAGGCCGGCGGCGTCGAGATAACCAAGTACGCCCAGACCGTCCTCAAGTAGACATCAGAACGGATTCCCCGCCCGGGCCTTGGGCGCCGGGCGGGGCCGCCGAGCGATTGCCCCTCGGATAGCCGTTTTGTGGCTGTCCGGGCGGCTGTCCCCGAGCTTGTGATGACTGTCCCCAAGCCCCGCGATGGAGTTTCAATGAGTCCCATACCCTCGGATTATCTCGAACGACTCTACGCCGGATTCATCGGAAAGAACGTCGGCATCAGGCTCGGCGCCCCGGTCGAGCCCGCCATCTGGACCTACGATCGCATCCGCGAAATCTACGGCGAGGTGAGCTCCTACCTGAAGCCATACCGGAACTTCGCGGCGGACGACGACGCCAACGGACCTGTCTACTTCATCCGCCCCCTCATAGAAGGCGATCCCGCCAAGCCGCTCAGCCCCGAGGACGTCGGGAAAGCCTGGCTGGATTTCTCTCGCGAGGGGCGAGGCATGTTCTGGTGGGGCGGCTATGGGGTCAGTACCGAGCATACGGCCTACCTCAACCTCAAGGCGGGCATCCCCGCCCCTGAGTCGGGTTCCAAGCAGCGCAACGGAGCGACAGTTGCCGAGCAGATCGGCGGGCAGATCTTTGTGGACACCTGGGGCCTCGTATGGCCCTGCAATCCCAAAAAGGCCGCTGACTACGCGGCGAGGGCCGCAAGTGTCTCCCATGACGGAGAAGGCATCGAAGGCGCCCGCTTCATCGCGGCATGCATAGCGGCGGCCTTCGGTGGAGGCTCCGTGGCCGCGCTCAAGCCCGAGGAAAAGTCGGCCAGGATGCGCACGGTGATCGAGGCTGGATTGGCCGAGCTCGGCGCCGAGTCT
>JAAYUR010000255.1 GCA_012517645.1 Treponema sp. | reverse complement strand
GTGTTGACGGATCTAGACTACGAAACCTTCTTCTTTTCCGGTCTCTCGGACTGGCATCCCGAGCGTTCCCGGGTCGTTCCGTCCGCCTATTTTCTACAGCCTGCCATCCACGCGCTCCACAAGGAGATCTTTCGGGACGCCTCCCGCCGTCGAGGCCTGACCGCGGATGTGGGGGAGATCAAGGGAGGGATCAAGTCGGAGCTCTACAGGTTCATCGAGGATTTCGGGATCGACCTCCTCATCCCCGAGAACGCCCTGGCCATTCCCATGCACATACCACTTGGGCTGGCGATCACGGAGCTGATCGCCGAAACGGAGATGCCCACGATCGCCCATCACCACGACTTTTACTGGGAGCGCCCCCGTTTCCTGACCGGCTGCGCGGAGGACTACCTGGGCAGGTCCTTCCCCCCCAGGCTCCATTCCATCTCCCACGTGGTGATCAACTCCGAGGCCCGGCAGCAGCTGGCGTTCCGGTGCGGCTTGTCATCCTTTATGATCCCCAACGTCTGGAATTTCGACGCGGAACCCGTCAAGCCGGACTCCTATAACGCGACCTTCCGGGATGATTTCGGTCTCTCCCCGGAGGACGTTATCTTCCTCCAGCCCACCCGCATCGTGGCCCGGAAAGGCATCGAGAACGCCATAGAACTGGTCGCTCGATACAACATGACCCCCCAGGGGGCAGGCCGGGGTAAGCTCCTGGTATCCCACCCGGAGCTGGACGAGGGGAACGCCTACTTCAACCGCATCGTGGAGTACGCCGCCCTCCTGAACGTGCCCCTCCTCATCCGCCCGGATCTCCTGTCCCACGAACGAGCCTCTAGGCCCGACGGAGGCAAGGTATACAGTCTGTGGGACGCCTACGTAGCCTGCGACTTCGTTACGTACCCCTCCACGTACGAGGGGTTCGGGAACGCCTTCCTGGAAGCGGTGTACTACAGAAAACCCATCCTGGTGAACCAGTACGCCATCTACGCCCAGGACATCGATCCCATCGGATTCAAGGTCGTCTCCATCGACGGGTTCATCACCAAGGACACGGTCCGGCAGGTATCGGAGCTTCTTGGGGACCCGGGGATGCGGGAGGAATGGGCGGAGCACAATTTCCGGTTAGGCAAGCGGTTTTTCTCCTATGACCTTCTGCGCAAGCGCCTGCCCTACCTCTTCATGAACTTCGGCGCCGTATCGTAAGTGCTACGGATCACCAGGGGCGTCGGATCAACTTGATGGCGTCCGCCGGGCCCCGGCGCGCCTTCCGGAGACCCCACGGATCACCAGGGGCGTCGGATCAACTTGATGGCGTCCGCCGGGCAGATTTCATGGCAACAGTAGCACCGGATGCAGACCGAGTAATCGATCACCGGGGCTTTCTTGCCCTCCCGGAAGGAAAGGGCCTTGGCGGGGCAGATCTTCACGCAGCCCGCGCAGGCCACGCACCTGAGATCCGAAAAGGCTGGACGCTCGACGGCGAGGTTCCGGGCTATCCGATGGATGAAGCCGGGAAGGCGGGCCCGGAAGAAGTCGGTGTCGTGAAGGACATGGATACGCTTGAAGTCCGGCACCCGTTCCCCATTGGGATCCAGGCCCCGGACCTCGATGTCCCCGGGCGACAGGATGCCTCGATCCCGGGCGTCCTTCAGGTAGGGAACGTCTTCGGGATCGTAGCCGACCAGACCCGAGGCCGTCCAATCCAGGGCCAAGCAGTCCCGGGAGGCGATCAGCCAACCCAAGGACCGGGGAGTCCCGTTTCCGGGACCGGGTCCCTCCATGCCCACGACGCCGTCCATCAAGGCGAAGGCGGGCTTGGCCGCCAGGACCAGGTCCGTGATCATGGCGCCGAACTCCCGACGTTCGGGAAAGCGCAGGTGGTACAGGCTCTTCCCCAGGCCCGGCACGATGCCGAAGAGGTTCTTCGCCGCCCCGGTGAAATACATGAGCTTGTGTGTTTTCAGCTTGGGAAGGCTGACCAGGATGTCCGCTTCCACGGCGGCCCGGGCAGCCTCGAACCGTTTGACCACCCGGCCTTCCGGAGCCTCCAGAACCACCGGGTCCGTGAAATCCGTCCACTCGGCGTCCTCCGCCTCGACCACCGCGCGGATGCCGGTCTTGGCGGCCACCAAGGCCGCGTTCTGCCAGCCGGGGATTCGCCCACCAGAACCCGGGCCGCTCCCCGGTCCCGGAACAGCCGGATGGCCGCCCGAAGGACCTCCGGGTGGGTGGTGACGGCCTTGTCCGGCGGGCTGGCGTTCAGGAGGTTCGGCTTTAGAAGGACGGTCTTGCCCGCCGGGTCCGGCCCTTCCGCCAGGTCGAAGGCCCGGACGGCCGCTTCCGCGAGGGCGCCGGGGTCGTAGGATTCGCAGGGGACGAGGGAAACGGGGATCATGGCCGCTCCTTGGATCGGGTTAGAACGTCAGGGAGAGTTCCAGGCCGGGCCGGAAGGCGGAAAGGCCTCCCGCGTCGAAGTCGATGCCCAGGGACAGCCCCAGGGCCAGGGGCAGGGGAGGCAGGAAGGCCCGGGCTTCCAGGGCGGTCCGGATCGTGCCGTCCAGCGCGAATCCGCCCTTCAGGGCCTCCGACCGGATCGCCGCGGAGAGGCCGGCCGCGACGCGGCCGGCCATAAACCCCGCCCCGGCCCGGGTCGCAAAAACGGGAACCGGATCCTCCCAGGACGGTATCTCCAGTTCCAGGGCCAGCCCCGCGTAGGCCCGAAGACCTCCCAGGGCGGCGGACAAGCCCAGGCGGGCGGGAGGCGGGGCGGCGGGATCCCCGGCGGGGGAACCCGGAGCCGCCCCGGCGAACGCCGCGGCGTGAAAGCGGACCGACCGGATCAAGGCCAGTTTGAGACCGACGCCCAGGGAGCCGGCTTCCCCGTCCCTGGGGTCGAAGGCTCCCTGAAGGGACACTTCCCCGGTCGGACCGAAGGCCGCCAGGGCGCCCAGGGAGACGAAAAAGCCGTCCGGACCTCCCTCGGGATCGAGGACCGGGCGCAGGGCCCCGTAAAAGCGCAGAAAGCGGCCGGGATCCACGAAGGGATCCGGGAACAGGGTCAGGCCGGACACGCCCCCGTACAGGCTCCGGGGCGCCACCAGCAGGGAGGAATCGATCCGGACGACCCCGTTTCGGACGAAATCGGCCGGATTCAGGGCCGGGTCCTCCGGAAGGGCTCGAAGTTCCAGGGAATACTCCCCGTCCGGGAGAGGCCGTCCCGCGGGGTCCCGCCCGTCCCAGGTAATGGTCTGAAGATTCTCCGTAAAGGGCGGGACGCGTATCCGCGCGACCCTCGAACCTTCGGTATTCCGGATCTCCAGCTCCGCCCGGCCGAAGCTCGAAACGGTGAAGCGGATCTCCGCGGAGCCGAGGGCTCCCGGATTTCCGGGGTTGAAGACGGGCCTGCGCAGCCGGAGCTCCGAGAGGGTGAACGGCGCGGGCTCGAGCGCGAAGGCCGCGGAGGCGATCCCGTCCTCGGGGACGAAGACGGATTGCTCGGCCTCTACGTACCCGAAGCGGAGGGCCCGGACCGTGCGGACTCCCGCGGGCACTTCGGCCGAGGCGCCGGTCAGCTCCGCCCCGTCCACTAGAATGCGGGCGTCCGAGGGGGTGACGGATACGGAAAGTCTTCCTGTCCGGGGAACCAGGGTAACCTTGATCGTGTAGGTCCGCTTTTCGGCCAAGTCCAGGGCCAGTTCCCGGGACCGATAGCCGGAACGCTCGAAGCGCAGGAGGTGAAGGCCCGGAACCACTCCGTTCTGTTCATGGGGGGTGCGGCCGATGAAGACCCGGTCCATGTAGATGTCCGCTCCGGAAGGGGAGGTCTCCAGGATCAACGATGCGGAACCGTCCGTTTGGGTGTCGGTCACCTCGATGATCGGGGGAGGGTCGGGAGTGTAGGCCCGGCAGGGCAGGGAAGCCGCCAGGACCGCGCAGGCGGCCAAGGTTCGGTGGAGCGGATGGGACATGGCTCGAGTGTATATCCCCCGGCCCGGCGCTTCAAGGAGCCCCGGCTTGCCCGCCGCATTCTCTTCCGGTAAAGTTCTACCGGGAGACCCATGGTAACGATTGTTCCGATCGCCTCCGGCAAGGGCGGAGTGGGAAAGACGGTTCTCGCGGCGAACCTGGGGGTTTGCCTTGCAGGTCTGGGTCGAACCGTCGTTTTGGTCGACCTGGACCTGGGAGGCGCCAACCTTCATACCTGCCTGGGGGTCAAGAACCGCAACCCGGGTATCGGCGCTCTGGCATGGAGGCAGGAGAAATCCCTGTCCGATCTGCTGGTTCAAACAGGGGTGGACCGGCTCTGGTTCATTCCCGGGGACAATCTACTGCCCGGCACGGCCAACCTGGAGTTCTTCGTCAAGCGGAAGATCCTCAAGGATCTGGCGAGGCTCCCCGCGGATTTTGTCCTCCTCGACCTGGGAGCAGGGTCCTCGTACAACGTGGTGGACTTCTTCCTGGCTTCCTCCTCCGGGCTCCTGGTCATCCAGCCGGAGGCGACGTCCATACTTAACGCCTACTCCTTTCTCAAGACCGCGGTGTACCGCATGCTCTTCCGGTCCTTCCCCAAGGCCGGGGAAGAGCGCCGGCGGGTGATCGAATTCGCGTCCCGTCGCGTCGAAGGCTCCGGGGCCTCCTTCCTGGAGCTGGCCCGGGAGCTGGCCCGGGATTTCCCGACCACCGCGCCCGGGGTCCT
>JAAYUR010000197.1 GCA_012517645.1 Treponema sp. | reverse complement strand
GGGCGGAGACCAGGAAGGCGGCTCCGCCGGCGATCGTAATGATCCGGATATCGGAACTCACCCTTCGCGCCCCTCCCCCCGCAGGATTCCGCGATTCTTGACGCGGATTTCGAGTATCTCCTTCCATCTTATGGCAACGCCGAAGCCGGAGTCAAGCCGAAGCCCGGTTCCGCGCCTTCCCCGGTCGAGCACGCTCATTCCCTCCCGAAGAGTTTCCGGATGAACCGACCGATGCCCTTGTCGTCGGGGAAATCCGTCTTTTCGATGCGGCTGACCAGATGATGGACCGAGATCGCGGCCTTGGATTTGGGATCCGAGAGGATGAAGGGCTTCTGCCTAATCACGGAAGCCGGAACGATGGGATCCTCGTAGATGCAGCCCAGGTATTCCACCTTCAGGTTCAGGAATTGCCCGGAGATGTTTATTATCCGCTCCGCGACCTTCTTCCCCTCCAGGACGCTCTTCACCCGGTTCACCACGAGCTTGAGCCCGATGTTCAGGTTTTCCACCTCCGTGGCGATGATCTTGATGATCCCGTAGGCGTCCGTGATGGCCGTGGGCTCCGGAGTCGTGATGATGATGGCGTCATCCGCCGCCGCCACGAAGGACAGAACGTTGCTGGATACCCCCGCGCTGGTGTCGATGATGATGATGTCCGCCCCGGCCAGGGAGTAGAGCTCGCTGATGAAGCTCTGACGCTCCTCCTCGGAGAGGTTGGCGATCTTGGAGAACCCGGAAGCCCCGGCCACGATCTGGATGCCGTAGTCCGTGTCCAGGATGATCTCCTTCATCGTCTTCTGCTTGCGGATCACATGGTAGAGATTGTACTTGGGGATCATGTTGAGCATGATGTTCACATTGGCCAATCCCAGGTCCGCGTCCAAAACGACGACCTTCTTCCCCTGCTGGGCGTAGGCCAGGGCCAGGTTGACCGATAGATTCGTCTTTCCAACCCCTCCCTTCCCGCTCGTCACGGTGATCACCCGGGTCCGCTTTTGGGAGGGAGCGCCCTGCTGGTTCGCAGCCGGGGCGCTCGTCTGCATGAGCTCCCTGAGTTTCTGTGCCTGGTCTTCCATCAACGCCTCCCCTCCGCCCGGGTCTCCCGGCGGGGTCCGAATCGTTCTTCGATCCTTTCTCGATCCAGCTTGAATCCCTCCAACCCCAGGAGAAAACGGGGAACCGCGGCGGGTTGGATATCCTGCGGGACTTTCTGGCCGTCCGTAAGGTAGGACACGGGTTTTCGGCGCTGGGACAGCACGGAAATCACGTTCCCCAGACGGTTCGTCTCGTCCAGCTTGGTGACCACGACGGCATGGTACCCGAAGGGCTCGAACTGCCGGAGGATCTCCTCCATGTCCGTCGCCTTGGTGGTGGCGGCCATAGCCAGGTGCACCTCCGCCCGGGGGCCGCAGGCGTCCAGGATCTGCTTCATCTCCGCGAGCTTGATCGCCTCCCTCGGGCTCTTGCCGATGGTGTCCACGAGGATGAGGTCCACGTCCCGGTACAGCGCTATCGTCTTAGCCAGGTCCTCGGCGGTTTCCACGCAGGAGGTGGGGACACCCATGATGTCCCCGTAGGTCTCGATCTGTTGCTTCGCGCCGATCCTATAGCTGTCGATGGTGATCATCCGGACGTCCCGGGGGGGAAGTCCGCCGATCCCGATCTTGTGGATCGCCGCGAGCTTGGCTATGGTGGTGGTCTTTCCTACACCGGTGGGTCCCACCAGGACGAAGACCCGGGTGCCTGGAGTGGAGGGGCTCTGGGCTATGGAGATGTCCCGGCCGATCCACTCCAGGACCGCATCCTGTAGGCTGTCCCAGTCTTCCAGGGCGTCCAGGGTGAACTCCGCACGCACCCTGTCCAGGATCTCCTTGCGGTAGGGCTCCGTGAACTCGTTCAGAAGCAAGAGGTCGTCCAGGGCTTTGAGGTTCGGATGGTCCGGCTCCGACTCCGGGGGGCGGTAGGTCTCCACCGCGCGCTTGAGCTCCCGAACCTCGGAAAGGACTTCCTGGAGAGTCCTGTCCTGGATCGAGGCCAGAAGCCGCCGTTTCTCCTCCTCCAGGTCGAGCTTTCGGTTGGCCGTTTCCTTGGCGGCCTCCTGGCGGATGTACCCGGTAAGTTCCACGCCCTCCCGGGCGAAGAACCCCAGGATTCCGCCGGTGCGCACCACCCGCTGGGTGAGGATCTGCGCGGCATCCCCGTACTTGGCCCGCACCCTCTCGATCGCTTCCCGGTGCGTGGCTCCCTGTTCGGTGAAGTATTCCATCCCTTCGTTCCCTTCCATGTCCGGCCCGGCCTATTCCAGCCGTATCTCGCCGATGGCTTCCACGCTCACGTCCGCCACCACCTCGGGGACGGACAGTACGACCAGGTCCGGGATCTCCCGTTCCGTGCTGGACTTGACCAGGGCGCGGGCGGCCTCGGAACAGAGGATCAGGGGGAAGAACCCCTGTTTTTGGACCGCCGAGACCGCCTGGGTCAGGGCCTTGATCCACTGCCGCTGGACCGCGGGTTCCAGGGCCGCGATGTTGCCCAGGGCGGATTCCACCCGGCTGTCGATGATCTTCTGCTCCAGGTCCGGATCTATGGTCAGGACATGAAGCACCTTCTTGCTGTCCGCGTACTGTAGGCATATCTGCCTTCCCAGAGCCTGGCGCACCTTCTCCGCCAGGAAGCCCGGGTCCTTGGTGATGCCCGCGTAGTCCGCCAGGGTCTCCAGGATCACGACCATGTTGCGCACCGAGACCTGCTCTCGAAGGAGGATCTGGATCACCTTCTGGATCTCCCCCAAGGAGAGGTGCTTCTGGACGTCCTCCACCACCGCGGGATAGTCCTTCCTCAGGGTGTCCAGGATGGACTGGATTTCCTGGCGCCCCAGAATCTCCGAGGCGTGGCGCTTGATGATCTCCGTCAAGTGGGTGGCCACGATGCTGGGGGCGTCCACGACGGTGTATCCCGCCCGTTCGGCCTTGTCCCGCTGGTCCTCGGCTATCCACAGGGCGGCGAGCCCGAAGGCCGGATCCCGGGTCTTTTCCCCGGGAATCTCCTCGGTCACGCCGCCCGGATTGATCGCCATGTAGTACCCCAGGCGGATGATTCCCCGGCCCACCTCCACGCCCTTGATCTTGAAGCAGTACTCGCTGGGTTCCAGGCGCATGTTGTCGATGATCCGGATGCGGGGCACAACCAGGCCCATGTCCAGGGCGCTTTCCTTGCGTATCCGGGTGATGCGCTCCAGGAGCTCCGCCCCCTTGTCCCGGTCCACCAGGGGGATGAGCCCGTACCCGAGCTCCAGGGAGATTGGATCCAGGGGCACCACCGGGGAGAGCTCCTGGGCGGACTCTCCCTTGGCCTTGGCTCCCGCGGGGTGGGCCTTGGCGGCCTCGGCGTCCCGGAACTGCTTGCGGGACAGGCGGAACCCCATCAAGCCCAGGACCGCGGCCATCGGCACGAGGACGTACCAGGGGAAGCCCGGCAGAAGGGCCAGGGCCGCCAGGACGGCGGCCCCGATCCAGTAGATCCGGGCGTTCTGGGAGAACTGGGCCGTCACGTCCCCTCCGAAGGTGCCCTGGGAATTCGCCCGGGTCACGATGATGCCCGTGGCCACGGAAACCAGGAGGGCCGGCAACTGGGACAGAAGCCCGTCCCCGATGGTCAGGGAGGTGTAGGCCTGGAGGGCGGTCTGGAAGCTCTCGGCGTGGATGACCATGCCCACCACGAACCCGCCCAGCATGTTGATCACGGAAATGAAGATTCCGACCTTCACGTTCCCGGACACGAACTTGGAGGCGCCGTCCATCTGCCCGTAGAAGTCCACCTCCCGTTGGACCTCGTCCTTGCGCCTGCGGGCCTCCTCCTCCGTGATGGCCCCGGAGTTGAACTCGCTCTCGATGGCCATCTGCTTGACGGGAAGTCCGTCCAAGGTGAAGCGGGCGGCCACCTCGGCTATCCGCGTCGATCCCTTGGTGATGACGATGGCCTGGACCGCTATGATCACGATGAAGATGATGAAGCCGATCACGAGGCCCTCGGTGCCCCCGGAGCCGACCACGAAGCTTGAGAAGGCCCGGATCATCCGGCCGTCGAAGCGGCTGCCCTGGGTCAGAATCAGCCGCGTGGAGGAGATGTTCAAGGCCAGGCCGAAGATCGTCGACACCAAGAGCATGGTCGGGAAGATGGAAAACTCCGTGGCCTTCCGGGTATACAGGACGATGAGCAGGATGAGGAGGCTGATCGTCAGGTTGAAGGCCATCAGGGCGTCCAGCAGTACCGTGGGAATGGGGATGATGATCATCAGGACCACGGCCACGGCCCCGATGGCCACGGCGAAGTCCGAGCGGTTCGTCAGGAAGGTGTCCCTCAGGACCCGTTGGGTGTCGGACATCTAAGCCTCCTCCGGGCTAGGGTGGTTCGGGAACCCCGTCATGGCAGATCCTCCGCTCCGGCGGCCCGGGCATACCGTCGGCCCTTGTCGGACAGGGCGTAGACGTGGGCCAGAACCGCGGCTATGGCTTGGTAGTATTTTTCCGGAATGACCTGGCCTATCTCCGTCTCCGCGTAGAGAGCGCGGGCCAGGGGCCGGTTCTCCACCACCGGGACCCGGGCGTCCTCGGCGATGCGACGGATCCGAAGAGCCGCCTCGTCCATGCCCTTGGCGGTCACCATGGGGGCGGCCATGGATTCGCGGTCCCATTCCAGGGCCACCGCGTAGTGGGTCGGGTTCGTGATGACCACATCCGCCTTGGGAACGTTGACCGCCATGTTGCGGGTCAGAAGGTCGCGCATCCGCTCCCGGAGGCGCCCCTTGACCTGGGGATCCCCCTCGTGCATCTTGCGCTCCTCCTTGACCTCCTGCTTGGTCATCTTCATCCGCTCCAGGAACTGTCGCCGCTGGAACATGTAATCCGGGATCGACAGGGCCAGGAGGGTGACCGCGACGGCCAGGATGAGCTTGAGGATCATTCCCGCGACCAGCCGTAGGGAGGTCCAGAACGGGGCCAGAAAAAGGTTTCGCAGCCGGTCCAACTCGCCGTTCACCAGGATCCAGGCGACCGTGCCGATGATCAGGATCTTGAGCATGGATTTCCCGAGGTTGTACAGGCCTTCCAGGGAAAAGACTCTCTGGAAATACTGACCGAGCCTGGGCAGGACCTTCTTGAAATCCGGGGTGATCGGCTTGAGGGAGAACAGGAAACCGACCTGCAGGATATTCCCGAACAGGGCGGCCAGCACCCCTACGGAGGCCAGGGGAAGAAGGAGCCGCAGGAGGTACCGGAAGAAGAGCCCCGCCGCCAGGGCGCCGTCGGTTACGATGTCCGACTCCGTGGAGAGCCGGAGGAACCGTACGATCATCTCCCGGAGGGTGGCCAGCATCCAAGGAGCCAGGACGGCCAGGGTAACGGCGGTCAACAAGAGGCCGACCGCCGCCACGAGGTCCTGGCTCTTGGCGACCCTTCCTTCTTCCCGAGCCTTCCGGAGCTTGTACTCCGAAGGCTCCTCGGTGCGGCCCTCCTCCTCGGGGGACGCGAACCACTGGAGGTGGATATCCCTGGGTGACAGGACCCGTGGAGGCGCCGGGAAGGCCCGAGGATCCATGCTCGGAGCCGTCATCCCGTGCCCCCCAGCATCCGGGCCAGGTCCAGGAACCCCGCGTCGATCAGGCGGGAGAAGGCCTCCATCAGGTAGGGCAGGGACCCGAAGAGGAGGAGGAAAGCCACCCCGATGTTGAGGGGGAACCCTTCCGTGAGGAGGTTCATCTGGGGCGCGGCCTTGGACAGGAGGCCCATGGTCACGGAGATGACCATCAGGGTTCCCAGGATCGGGAAGGCCAGGGTCATGGCGTTCTTGAACAGCAGGGACACGGCCCCGAAGAGGTACTCGAAGAACCCGTCCCGGCGCATCACCAGGTCCACCGCCCGAAGGGCCTGGAAGGAGCCCCGGACCCCGATCAGGAAGAGGTTGCGGAAGCCGCCGACCTGCACGAAGACCAGCATGGCCACGATGTTCAGGTACTGGCCCATAAGGGGAATCTCGATCTCCGCCAGGGGATCGTACACCTCGGAGGCACCGAATCCCATCTGGAGCGAGAAGAACTGTCCCGCGGTAACGAAGGCCGCCTGGACCGCCACCAGGAAGAAGCCCGTTATCACTCCCAGCAGGGCCTCCCCGGCCAGCAGGGCCAGGTAGGGGCCGATGGTATCCGGTATGGGGTATCCCGCTTCCCGGACCCAGGGAAAGACCGCCGCCGCGGTCAGGCCGGACAGGGCGATCTTCGCGGCCTGGGGAATCCCGTCGCTGGACAAAAGGGGTGCCGTCTCCACCATGGCCAGCACCCTGACGGCGATCAGGAAAAAGAGGTCCGCCCCGTCCAGGATCTCGTTGAACACGCCCCTACCTCGCCGCCATCGGGATCAGCTCGAACAGGGTCCGGGTATACTGGGCCAGGTGGGTCAGCATCCACCCGCCCAGGATGGCCAGGACCGCCAGGATGGAGGCGATCTTGGGCACGAAGGTCAGGGTCTGTTCCTGGATCGAGGTGGTGGCCTGGAGTATGGATACGATGAGCCCCACCGTCAGGGCCACGATGAGGATGGGGGCGGCGATCACGACGACCTCCAGGATGCCCCCCCGCATCAGGTTGACCGCGTCTCCGATATCCAATTCAACCTCCTATCGGAACGAAGCTACGAGCTGGCGGGTCATGAGGTTCCACCCGTCCACCAGGATAAAAAGGATCAGCTTGAAGGGCATGGAGATCATGACCGGAGGCAGCATGATCATGCCCATGGACATCAGGGTGGAAGCCACGACCATATCTATAATTATAAACGGTATATATAAATAGATCCCTATCTTGAACGCCACGGTGAGCTCGTTCAGGATGAACGCCGGAATGAGGACATAGGTGGGGACGTCCGCCAGGGTGGTCGGCTTGTCCAGGCCCCGCAGGGACATGAAAAGGCGGATGTTCTCCGGGTTCGACTCCATCTGCCGGTACATGAAGAGCCGGAGAGGCGCTTCCCCGGCGAGGTAGGCTTCGGATACGGTCATCCGGCCCTCCGCCATGGGGGTCAAGGCCTCCCGGTTGATCTGGTCCAGGGTGGGCCACATGACGAAGAGGGTCATGAAGAAGGCAATCCCCAGAAGCACCTGGTTGGGGGGAACCTGCTGGAGGGAGAGGGCGCGCTTGATGAAGTCCAGGACGATCGAGATCCGCAGGAAGCTCGTCATCAGGATCAGGATGCTGGGGGCCAGGCTCAGGACCGTGAGGAGAAGCAGAAGCTGGACGGAGAACGCCACTTCCCGGTTGTTCCGGGGATTCCGGATCGTGAGATCCACGAAGGGCACGGCCGGAGGTGGGGCCGGGAAGCCCGTCGTCCCCGCGCCCGCCCGGGGCGCGGCACCCGCGCCCGGCACCGGCACCTCGACCGCGGAGTCCCGGGGAGCCGTGGGGAAGGGCGGGGTTCCCTGGGCGGAAAGGGGCGAAAGAGGCCCCGCGAAGACTGCGGCCGCTAGGACCAGTATGAGGCGGTTGCGCATCTCCCCTCCCGGTGCGCCGGAAACGGCTTCAGAATCTCTTCAGCCGATCCCTCTGCCGCGCCAGGAACTCCGTGTCCGGAATCCCCTTCGCGGAGCCGGCGCGATGCTTCGATACGGGCTTCAGCAAGCCCGCCAGGAGGGTGCCAAAATCGCGTGTATCGGCCTGGGGTTCGGTCGCCGCTCGGAGTTTCATCTCGTCGATGAGCTCCGGATCGTCCACCTCGTGTATGAGGTTGACGGACGAGTCCGTGGCGCCTATCAGGAAGGCTTTGGCCCCCAGGGAAACGACGTACAGCCACCTTCCGGTCCCCAAGGGGGCCGAGGCGAGAACCCGGACGAAGGCGTCCTCGGCTATCTTGGGACGGCCGGCCTTTCTAAGGAACCGGAACGTCAGCCAGATGGCCCCCAGGACAAGCGCCAGGGTCAGCAACATCCTCAGAAAATACGGCCAGGAGGATCCGGACAGGGCGTTCCGGTCTCCGCCGTTCGAGGTTTCCGAGGATTCCGCCAGTACGAGGTTCCGTTCCGCGGCGGGCGCCGCGGAGCCTTGTCCCGTGGACGATACGGTCCCGGTGCCGCCCGTACCCGGCGTCGGCTGGGCGAAGGCCGACGGGCACAGCACGGTCAGGACCGCCACCGCGCACAGGACGCGATACGGTTTTTTCAGCTTTCCCCTCCGGGATATATTCTACATCACCGAATTCGGAAATGCAATAGATATTTACGGGAAAGAGAAATAAGAGGAATTTCAACCCCCGGCGGTGGTTCCGGAATCCTTCGGGAGTCCGGTACCCTTGGGGGCGCGTTCCTGCCGGGTCTCTCTTCGATTCGAGGGCTGTCGGCGGCCCTCTAGCTCATGTCGTTCATGCGCTCCATGGGAGAGACGATCTCCGTGACCCGGACGCCGAAATTCTCGTCGATGACCACGACCTCCCCCTTGGCTATGAGCTTGTGGTTGACCAAAATGTCCACCGGCTCGCCCGCCAGCTTGTCCAGCTCGATGATCGTGCCCTCCCCCATGCCCAGGATCTCCTTGATCAGCTTTCGGGTGCGGCCGAGCTCCACGGTCATCTCCATGAAGACGTCCATGATCAGGCCGATGTTCCCGGCCTCGGGGGGGGCGCTCTGCATGGGCAGGTTTGCGAACTGAACCGGCTGGACGTTGGGAGGATTCATCCCCCCCAGGGGGTTGGCCATGCCCGCGAACATCCCCCCGCCCATGGGTTGGGAGTACATTCCCATGTTCGGCATGGCCATGCCTTGCATGCCCATTCCGCCCATGCCGGGAGCCGCCTGCATAGCTTGGGCGGGCTGGGCGGGGGCTCCACCTCCGCCCGCCGCGGCGACGACGTCCCGTACAAAGGGAAGGGAGAAGGTTTCCACGAACTGCTCGGGTTTCCCGCCGATGTTGACCGGCCATACGACCCGTATGAAGTCCCCGGAGGGCAGGCGGACCATGGCTTTCGGTACGTAGCTGCCCTCCGCGGAAGAGGTCTGGAGGCTCCGGTTCCCTGTCCTGTCCGTGAAGACCGTGATCAGGGTGCCCGTAAGGGTGGACACGCATTCGGAAACCGCGGATATGGCCATGTCATCCAGGTCTGAAAGGGAATCGTCCTTGTTCGCCAAGGAGGCGATCCGAACCGCAGTCTCCTTGGAAAGGATGAACATGTGCTCCCCCGGGATCCCGCCGGTCATGTCGATCTGGACCGCAAGGACTTCCTCCGGTATGGACTGGAGAACCGCGTCCCTCTGGACCTGGTCCACCTGGGGGGCTCCGACCGTCACGTCGAGCCCCGTGATCATGGACAGGTTCTGGGACTGGGAACCCGTCGTCCCCTCCAGTATGGACTTGAAGAACTGGGCTTCCCGGGAAGAGGTTCCTCCGCCCTGGGCGCCGGGAGCGGCGGAAGCCTTTCCCCCGCCGCCCGTGTCTAGGCCGGCCAGGAGGGAGTCGATCTCTTCCTGCGACAAGGCGCCGTCACTCATAGGATTCTCCTTCTTCCGATGTAAGTTCCTCGAACTCATCCTGGCCTACGTCCTCCAGCTTTTTCGTGATCTGGACGGCCATCTTTCGGCCGATCACGCCGGGGCGGCAGAGGAACTTCTTCTTGTTGCCCACGTTCAGGACCATGGGATCGTCCACCTTCACGTTGTAGAGCCGCACCACGTCCCCGGCCCGCAGGGACAGGACGTCCCGGACGGAAACCTGGATCTTCCCGATCTCCGCGATGACGGGGATCTCGACGGTGGACAGCTTCTCCTTCAGGATGTTCAGGTTCTCCGTGGTCGCGCCGCGGCGAACCGAGCTGTACCAGTATTGGGCGGAGAGCTTGGAAACGATGGGCTCTATGGTCAGGTAGGGGATGCACAGGTTCATCATCCCCTCGATTTCACCCACCTTGGTCTCCAGGGTGACAAGGACAACCATCTCCGTGGGGGGAACGATCTGGGCGAACTGGGGATTCGTCTCGATCTGGGAAAGCCGGGGCCTGAGGTCGATCACCTGGGTCCAGGCTTCCCGCATGTTCCCCAGGATCCGGACGATGATGCCCTCCATGACGGAGTGCTCGATATCCGTGAGTTCCCGGTTGAGCTTGGAACCTTCTCCGGAACCGCCGAAGAGGCGGTCGATGATGGTGAAGGTCACGGAAGGGTCGATTTCCAGGATGGCTTGGCCTTTCAGGGGATCCATGCTGACCACGGCCAGGGTGGTCGGTGTCGGGATGGAACGGATGAACTCCTCGTAGGTGAGCTGGTCCACCGAGGCGACGTGCAACTGCGCCCGGCACCTGAGCCGCGCTGAAAGCGCCGTGGTGGCGAGGCGCGCGAAGTGTTCGTGCATCATCTGGATGACCCGGATCTGGTCCTTGGAGAACTTGTCCGGCCGCTT
>JAAYUR010000193.1 GCA_012517645.1 Treponema sp. | reverse complement strand
CGGGCAGGTCCATGCGGAGGTAATCCGCGGGGAAATAGAGCACAAGCTCCTGGCTTCCCCGGACGGGCACCTTCTCCTGGAAGAAGAGAAGGGTAAGATAATGCCGTCCGTCGGAACCCGGAGAGCCGTAGTAGTCGATGCGGTTCTCCCGGTTTACGTAGCCTTCCGTGCGCATCGGGATCGCCCGCTTCTCCGAATCCGACAAGGCGGGGCCCGGCACGGTCACGGGCAGGACGATCCGGACGGTCCGGGAATCCAGCGTCTGGTCCCATTCCACGGGGGCCCAGCTTATACGCACAAGGTCCCCGAACTCGGGGCTGGTCGTCCGGCCGACCAGATCCGCCGCCGCAAAGTCACCGCCGTAGGTCAGGTTCCAGAAGGAGGTGCCCCCCGTCCGGCGGCCCCCCGCCAGGAGGACGTCGTACCGGCCGCCCCCGAGGTCCTTGATCTCCAGGCCCGCCCGCACGCCTCCGGGAAGGTCCGCCCAGCACCGTTCCCGGTCCCAAACGGGCGCGAAGGACTCCCCCTGGAAATAGAAGCCCCCCAGGGTTCCGGAGGACACGACCCACTCCAGGCGGTAGAAGACCGTAGCCTTCCCGTCGGGCCGCAGGCTCACGGTGACGTCCACGGTGGCCACCCGGGACTCCAGGGCGGCCGCGGCGGCGGAAGCCAGACACAGGACGCTGAGCGCGGCGGCGCGGACGTACAATCCGAACCGGCCGGTGCGGCGGCGCGGACGTGCAGCAGTCGTCGTCATCGGAGCTCCTCCCGTATAGCGAGCTTGTCGCCGCCTCCCAGACCACCGTCTATGGCAAGGCGCCTCTCCCGGACGTAGGCCGTTCGCTCCTTCAGGTAGGCGAGGGTCCGAGCCTCGGCGTCGGGGAAGGGATCCGCATCATCCAGGTCGAAACGGCGTTCGACCGCCGTACCGTCCAGTTCCCGGAGGTAGACCGTCAGGGCTTCCAGGACTTCCCGGGCCGCGTCGTCCGCCCGTGGATCCCGGGTGCCCTCCCGCCGGCAGGCGTCCAGGTAATCCCCGAAGGCCAGGGCGAAGGCTGCGGCGGCCGAAGCCAGGTTCGGATCCCGGATGCGGAGAGCGGCGATCCGATCCCGGTCCTTGGAAGCCGCCGCGATGCCCGCGGCCAGGGATGCTTCCAGGTCCCGCTCCCGTTCCCGCACCGCCGCCTTGGCCCCCGCTCCGGAGACGAAGGCCGCCGCGGAGGCGGCCAGGAAAAGCCCCGCCCCGGTTCCCACGGCGATGGGGAGGGCGGCCCCGGCGAATCCCAGGGCCGCGCCCGCCGCGGCGGAGACGACCAGGACGGACACCCCCAGGGGGGAGCGGACATACCAGCGAAGGGAATCCCGGGTACTCGTCATGGCTAGGAGCCTACTACGGGTCCGCGGGTCTGGCAAGCACGGGCACGGCGAAAGGAGCCGCGTCGGGATGTACAGACCCGCCCGGGACCGTGCCGTTCGGGCCCGGGCTAACGGGATACGACCGCGGAGTCGGCGTGTCGGGAGCCTTTCAGTTCAGCACCGTGATCTCCACCCGGCGGTTTCGGGCGCGGTTCGCCTCGTTGTCGTTCGGCGCCAGGGGCCTCTCCGCACCGAAGCCCCGGAAGAGGAAGCGGGAGGCCGGGATGCCCCGGGCGACGAGCTCGTCCACCACCCGCTTGGCCCGGCGTATCGAGAGGTCCTTCTGTCCGGCCGGGTTCCCCACGTCCGCGGTATGACCGGTCACCAGGAAGGTCCTTTCCCCGGGTACGGCCTTCAGGGCCGCGGCGATCCCGTCCAGGCGGCCCCGTTCCTCGGGAAGGAGGGCATCCTGGTCGGGTACGAAGCGCAGGCCGAAGGCAACCAGTGTCGGACCCTCGGGCCGGTCCTCCAGGGCGATCCCGGAGGCGGGATCCAAAGCCGGGGTTTCGGGCGGCGGGAGAGCCGGGGTGCCCGCGCCCAGGAGACCCGGGAACGCCGGGGCCCCGGCGGCGAGACCGTGGGAAGCCGTCGATCCCGCAGGCGGGGCGCCGGAGGCGGGGGGCCCCGAAGGGTCGGGGACCGAAGTACCGGACGGGGCCGGGCCGGGAACCTGGGCCGCTCCGTCCGCCGATGCCGCGGGCGCGGACCCGCCGCCCCCCGCGAGGGCCGTCCGCAGGGCGCCCGACGCGGGGTCCGCGGTCCTGGGCACGGCGGCGTCGTAGAAGATCAGGGTGAAGCCCCGGTGCCGCAGGGAGGGGCCGGAGGTAAAGAAAAACGTCTCGTCCAGGCGGTCCCGGATGACCACGGGTCGTCCTGTGTCCGCGCGAACCAGGATGTCCGCGTCGTGGGTTCCCTGGGCTTCCCGCAGGCTCGGATCCCCCTTGGGATCCTGGCCCGCCCGGTACCGGACCGCGAACTTGGCGAAGATCCTGCGAACCGGGATGCCCTTGTAATCCTCCTCGCCCCGGTACTCATATTCCACGAGGATGCGGGTCCGGGTGGGGATCCCGGAATTCCGGGGATCCACGATTCGGACTCCCTCCGCGGTCCACCGGTCCCCGGGGGCAACCGGTCCGGGAGGATAGGCGGGAAAGCCCCGGAGTCCGGGAAAGCCGTTGTCCAGGATCATCCGGATCGACCCGTCCGCCCCCATGCGGAAGGCCGCCGGAACCTGGTCGTCCACCCGCCGGGCCGCGGCGCTCGAGTCCCGGAGGGTTTCCTCGAAAACCAGGAAATCGCCCTTCCAAACCGCGTCCGGAAGGGAGCTTTCGGGTTCCATGCGGCCCCGCACCTCCCGGTAAACATGGCCCAGGTATCGGCCGTCCTCGTAGCGGGACCAGTCGGACTTTTCCGTGATCACGTAGGAGTCGGTTCCCGCGTAGGAGAGCGGAACCGGCTGGGCGGCGAGGGGTGCCGCGGCCGCCGCGAGCGCCGCCAGGATCATCCGGGCCGCGGGGCGCGCCCCCCTCAAGGACGAGCGGCGGCAGGGTAGATCCCGGCCTTGGCCGCGAGGGGATGCTCCGGAGCGTCGAGACTCCGCGCCCACCGTCGACCTCACGCCGCGTCCCGGCCGGAAGAACCCCAGACCGCGGCGGCCACCATTCGGGTGAAGCGCTCGGGACCCTCCCTGCGGAAGGAGCCGAGATCGGGGTCGCAGGAGGTGCACCCGAGTATCCGGGTCACGGACCGAAGGCCCAGGGCTCGGGCTATCCCCAAGTTGGCCGCGCCCAGGTCCAGCCTCCAGGCCCCGCCCTCCAAGCGGGCGGCCTCGGGTCCAAAGCTGGAACGGAAATACTCCGCCCTCTCCTCGGGCACCCGATAACAACAGGGACCGATCGCGGGGCCCAGAACGGCGTCGATCTCGGAAGGAAGGGCGCCGAACCGGTCGCCCAGGCCTCGGACCGCTTCTTCCAGGATTCCCGTTCCCTGCCAGCCCGAATGGAGTATTCCATAGGCGCCGCTCGGTTCATGGCGGATCCAGATGGGCATACAGTCCGCCACGGTCACCGTGGGCACCCAGGGTCCCGGTTCCACGATGATCCCGTCCGCCTGGACTCCCCGAAGCTCCTCGGGCCCCGAGGGGAAGAGGACGGTCCGGGAGTGGACGAGCTCCACCGCCAGGACCCGGCCGGGCTCGATCCCGTTTTCCCGGAAGAAACCCTCCCGCAGAGGGTTTGCGCTGTCGTGGAGAAAGCGCATGGACCCCCGGGGGCGCAGGGAAAGCAGGGCCCGGGGAGCTCCGGGATCCGGCCCCAAGGAAAACCGGACCGTGTCGCCGAACCGGACCCGCTCCAGGTCAATCTCGGAATAGATCATGCGGATTCCCTCTGGGCGCCGAGCCTCTCGAGCTCGTCCAGGAAGTGTATCGTGCGGTCCAGACGGTTCTTGATGGAATCCAGGTTCCGCAGGAACTCCTTGTTCCCCTTGCCCTCGATATAGGAGAGGTTCGACAGGGAATCGTATCGGCCTCCGGCCTCCCCCTTGAGCAGGCCGTTCAGGACCGCCCGCATCCGCTTCATGGCCTCCCGGCTCCGGTTGAGCAGGGCTTCCGCCTCCCCGTTCGCGGCCTGGAGAGCGGCCTGGACCTTCCTTCGCTTGATCGCCAGGGAGACGAGCTCATCCCGGGCCTGGGACCAGGCCGAGCCCAGGTCCCCCCCGAGGCCGATCCGTTCGTCCAGGGCCGCCAGGGCCTCCGGGATCTGGAGCAGTTCGTTGTAGGCGTCCGTGTACTCGACCCGATTGTCCTTCTTGTAGAACTCCCCCTCGATCAGGACGATCTTCAGGTATCGATTCATCTCCGGCACGAAGAGCCGTTCGTAGAAGGCCGAAAGGAAGGCAAGGGCCTTTTCGAGCCGAATCGGAGGAGCCCCATCCTTCCCCTCTTCGGAGATGTTGCCGAAGCGGACCGGCTCCGAAGAGCCCAGGAATCCCGCAATATCCTTCTGGAGGTCCTGCATCCGCCGTTCCGCCGCGTACAGGGCGAGCTTCCTCTCGATCCGATCCTTCCAGAACCCCTTGTAGACGGCGAACCAGTCTTCACCGCCCGCGAGCTCCCGGGGCCGATAGTTGGGATCATCCAGGACCAGTCGCAGTATTCCGTACAGGGGTACCCGGGCGTTGAACGCCCGGACCTTGGACAGGGCTTCCTCGATCCGGGCAAGCTGGGACTTGAGGGCCCCTTCAGCGTCGAAGTCCGGGTTCTCCATGTCATCCCGCATCTGGAAGACCAGCAGGGATTCCATCAGTTTCAGCGAGGGTGGCGCGGCCATGGAATACAGTATGTCGGAAAGCTCGGACATAAGCTCCCGGGCGCTCACGAAGGGACTCTCCGGGACACCCCCGGGACCCGGTTCGAAACAGGAAAAGAGCCGGTCGTAGAGGAAGCCCGCCACCCGTTTCAAGAAGGTCAGGCTCCGGAGGTCGGCGTACATCCGTCTTCGGTTCTCCTCGGGGATCGTGGCCAGGATTCCGTCGAAGGCGGACCATACCGCTCCCCGGATCTCGGCCTCCCCGGCCAGGGAATTCGTCTGGGCATACAGGAAGGGATCCGTCTCGGAAAGGAGCCGTTGATGGTGCTCCTCAAGCTCCAGGGACGCCAGGAAGGCGTAGAAAGCTCCTTTATCCTTTTCGATGGTCCGGTCCAACAGGTCGTAGAAGAACCGTGCCGCGTCCCTGAGGCTTTTCAGTTCCTCCAGCATCCGGTTCAGGAAAACCCGACGGGAGTAGGACACCAGGCCCGGACTTCCCAGCTCTATGCGGTGCGCCAGGGACTTGAGCACCAGTTCCTTGACCAACTCGTCCCGGGATTTCCCGGTGAAGAGCCGCCGCACCAGTATGACCAAGCGGGAAAGAGGGTTGAGCTCCCGGTAATGAGCGGAGTAATCCACGGGAGGCTCCCGGACGGTTTCCGGCCGGAACATCGGTTCGTCGGAAACCTCCGCGGTGCCTCGGATCCGGGTAAGAAGATCCCTCCGCTCGTCCCGGGAAAGCCCGCGGACCAGGATGTCGAAGGTCGAGGATTCGCTCATACGGATACTATCCTACTCCATGCCCCGACAGGGTGCAATCTATGGTGACACGAAGCTTGTGATGGGGTACGAAGCCGGTGTCGAGACCTCCAAAGCCCCCCGAAATCCGGGAGGATTCAGGCCTCGATCCGCACCATCGCCCCGTTTCGGGGATCGGGGAACTCCAAGACCCCGGCATGGAGGGCAAGTCGATCCCCCCGGGCCCCGCCGTAGACCTCGTCTCCGTCCAGGGGCAACCCTATCCAGGCAAGGTGGGCCCGAATTTGGTGGCGGAAGCCCCGGGTCAGGGCAACCCTCAGCTCCAGGGTCTCGCCCTCCGCGGAGGCGGCGAGGAAGTCCGTCCGATACACGGTGGATCCCCAGGGCTTTCGGGCTTTGCCGAGATCGGCCTCCGGATCCGCGCACGCAACGCGCGCGGCCCCCGGGCCGTAGGGACGGAAGACACCGGACACGCCGACGGGCCGTCCGGCGTGCAGGGCATCGGAAAGGAGAGAGCACAGGCTCTTCGCGCGATCGGATTCCCGCAGCGGCCCGGGGTCCTGCCCTGGGGCGAAGGGTGTATCCGAAAGGGACCGCCATCCCTCCGGATCCACTCCCCTCGGGGCCGTCCTTCCGGGACGGGAGCCCGGCAAGGTCCCGCCGGAGGGTCGAGCCCGGAGCGCGTACTCCTTTCTGAACAGCCCTTCGTCGGCAGACCGCGCGAGGGTCCGGAAGGAACGGGAGGTTCGGGCGAAGAGCACGAGGCCGGAGGTCTCCCGGTCCAGGCGGTGGATAAGCCCCCCCTCGCCGCGGTTCCAGCCCTCGACCGCAAGGATCTCCGGATACCGGAGGAAGACCCATTCCGCCAGGGACGGGGAGCGGAGATCTCCGGGGTCCGCATCTTCGCCGCGTGGATCCACGGCGCCCCGCGCCCCCGGGGCGGTATGCATGCCCGCGGGTTTTTCCACAACCAGGAATTCGGGATCCTCCAGGACGACCCGGGGCGGACATCCCCGGGGCGGAAAGGGTGCCGAGGCCATGGCCGATCATCCCCCGGCGTCCGGGATCCCGTCAATCCCGAGGCAAGCCCCGGTCAACATAGGACCCTTGCGCGCCGATAGGATAAGGAGGAACAGTATCCACCATGCAAGGGCGAACGAAATCCGAAAGCCGAAGGCCGCTCTCCGGTCGAAGCAGGTCCGCCCCGGAGGGCAGAACCTTCCTCGCGGCCCTGTCGGATCGCTGGAACAGCCTCAAGAACGACGCCGTACGGGCAAACCTGCCTCGGCTCCTGTTGTTCTTCCTGGCGGCCGTGGGAGCCGGAGCGGTCCTGGTCCACTTGGCCGAGGCGGGCCAGGAGGACGGGATGTTTCGCCGTCTCTTCGACGGGATCTGGTGGTCCGTAGTCACGATCGCCTCCGTCGGGTACGGCGACAAGTATCCCCGGACCGATGTCGGCAGATCCTTCGCGATCCTGCTCATCCTATCCGGGGTGGTTCTGACATCGCTGATCTCCGGAACGATCGCCTCCATCTTCGTGGAACGCAGGATACGGGAGGGTAAAGGCTTGAGGGACGTCAAACTGAAGCGCCATATCCTGGTCTGCGGATGGAATTCCAACGCCCGGAACGTGCTGGAAGGGATCGCGGCTTCCGGGGAAGCGGCCCGGACTTCCGTGGTCCTGGTGAGCATGATGGAAAGCGATCTGTTCGAAGACCTGAAGACCCGATACCCCGGCTTGGACCTGCGTTTCGTGCGCGGGGACCACACCCAGGAAGCGGTGCTTCGCAGGGCCTCCGCCGGAGCCGCCCACGCCTGCGTCCTGCTGCCCGACGAGACGGGACCCGGGGGCGCGTCCAACGCGGACGAGCGCACCATCATGGCCTGCCTGGCGGTAAAGGCTCTGAACCCCGAGATCCACGCCGGCGCGGAAATCCTCAAACCCGAGAGCGAGCAGCACCTGGTCCGGGCCCAGGCGGACGACGTGATCGTGAACGGAGAGTTTTCCGGACGTCTGCTTTCTGCCGCCGGATTCGAGCCGGGCCTGCCCGGCGCGGCCCGGAAGCTCTTTTCCGGGGAGACCCGGCTCCGGCAATCCCCGATTCCCTCCTCCCTTGTCGGCAAGACCTTCCGGGAAGCCTCCGGCTGGTACCTGTCCGAGCGCTCCGCCGTCCTGATCGGGGTGCTCTCCAAGGGCAAGGGCATGGCCTTGGAGGACCTGCTCTCCGACGATTCCAGCGCCATCGACGCCTTCATCAAGCGGAAATTCCAGGAAGCCGAGATGGACCTGGCCCGGGAAACCGGAGCGGGGGACGAAATACACCTGGCCCCGGGCCCGGACTACGTCATCCGGGACAGCGACTGGGCCTTCACGGTCGGCTAGGGGGCGGAGGATGCGGAGAGCGGCGAAAAGCGCGGCGGCCCTTAGGAAGGTGGGCATCCTCCAGGACCTCTCGGACGAGGAACTGGAGAGAGTCCTCGCGATCGCGGAGCCCCTGGAGGTCAAATCCGGAACTGTGATCATGCGGGAGGATGAACCGGGGGACGAGGTATTCCTGTTCATGGAGGGCCGCGTGGACGTCAGCAAGAACCTGACCCTCAAGATAGGGCGGGCGGGCTTCGGGCGGGCGGAGAAGTCCATGACCAAGCTGACCGCGGGCCAGGCGTCCGTCTTCGGAGAGATGGCCTTGTTCGGAACGGAGCCTCGGAGCGCCACGGTCACGGCTTCCTCGGACTGCCTGCTGTACCGGATCCGGCGGGAGGATTTTTCGGCCCTTTGCGAATCGAATCCCGCCTTGGGACTCAAGGTGGTGCGGAGAATAGCAGCCGTCCTGGGGGCGCGGGTCCGGAAGGGCAACGAGGATATCCTCAAGCTCTCGACCGCCCTCTCCATCGCTCTTTCGAAATGAGGCAACCGATATGAAACTCCTTCCTGAACCTGGTCGCTCGACCGCCCCGGCTGCGGCCCGCGTCCGGACGGTCCTGTCCCTCGCCCTGGCGGCGGCCGCCCTTCCCGTCCTCGGCCAGGCGGTTCCCGCGCCCCCGGCACCCGGGGCGACGGCGCCCGCGGCGGCCTCCCCGGCGGTCCCCGCTCCTGCCGACACGGCAGGGTCCGCGGGCCTTCCCCGGGGTTTCCGGGGGGTGGAATTGGGCATGAGCCTTGCGGAGGTGGAGACCGTCCTCAAGGCCGACGAGCTCTTCCTCTACCGGGGCGGCCCGGATGTCACCCTCCTTCCCCGGCCGAACGAGAAACTCCTGGAGGCTCAGGGCCTTTCCTTCGTGAAACGGGCCTTCTTCCAGTTCCACGAGGAGAAGCTCTTCTCCGCCGTATATGTGCTCAACCCCGAGACGGTAGACCACTACTCCGTCTTCACCAGCCTCTCGGAGCGGTACGGCAAGCCCGGTTCCCTCTCGCCCCGGGAGAGCGTATGGTCCGACGGCAGCGTCAGCGTTTCCCTGGAGCGACCCCTGACGGTCAAGTACCTCGACCTTACGGTGCTGGAGAAGCTGAAGCAGTCGAGCCAGGCACGGCAGTCCTGGGAGGATCTTTCCCGGCAGGATTTTCTGGGAAGCTTCTAGGCTCGAGAGTCCAGAGCTTAAACGGTCACCGTCCCCTCGAATGCCACCCGGGCCTTACCGGCCAGCTCCACCCGGTCCCCGTCGATCCCCATCCGGATCGTTCCGGGCCGACGGGAGGCCGGATACCCCGTCAAGAGGCTCCGGCCCAGGCGGTCGCGCCAATACCCCGCCAGGACGGTGTGAACCGATCCCGTGACGGGATCCTCGTCCACCCCGCCCCAGGGGTTGAAGTACCGGGTCTCGAAATCCGCCGGGGCGCCGGGGTTAGTCGCCGAGCTAGGCTCGGCGGTTGCGCGCCGCACGGACGCGGCGCGAGTCTCAATCGCCGAGCTACGCTCGGCGGTTACAGGACGCAACGGCCTCGGCGGCCCGCACCCCGTCCACCGCGGCGGACAGGATGCCGCCCGCGTAGCCCGCCCCCTCCCCGCAAGGGAAGAGGCCCGCGATCCCGCTTTCCAGACCCTCGTTCCGCAGTACCCGGACCGGGGAGGAGGTCCGGGTCTCCACTCCCGACAGCACGGCGTCCGGACGGTCGAAGCCCCGGATGCGTCGGCCGAAGGTCCCCAAGGCCTCCCGGATCCCCTCCCGGACGAAGGCCGGAAGGCAGGCGGAGAGGTCCGCGGGACGGTACCGTCCCCGGACGCAGGGTTCCACGTCCCCGAGCCGGACGGACCGACGGCCCTCGACGAAGTCCCCCAGGACCTGGACGGGCAGGGAATAGTCCCCGCCCCCGGTCCGGAAGGCCGCACGCTCCCAGACTCGCTGGAATTCCACCCCGGACAGAGGATCCGCGGACCCGAAGTCCTCGGGCCGAACGGCGACGACCAGGGCGCTGTTCGCGTTCCGGGAATCCCGGGCGTAATCGCTCATCCCGTTGCAGACCACTCCGCCGGCCTCGGAGGCGGCGTTGACCACCCAGCCCCCGGGGCACATGCAGAAGGAATACACGCCCCGGCTGTCCCGGGCCTTGTAGGTCATTTTATAGTCCGCCCGGGGAAGCGCGGGGTGTTCCCAGGAGGATCCGAACTGGGCCCGTTGGATGGTCTCCTGGGGATGCTCGATCCGGAGGCCCATCGCGAAGGGTTTGGGTTCCAGGGCTGCCCCGACCCGCAGGAGCTCCTCGAAGACATCCCGGGCGGAATGCCCCACCGCCAGGACCACCCGGTCCGCGT
>JAAYUR010000216.1 GCA_012517645.1 Treponema sp. | reverse complement strand
GAAGGCCGGGGCATCCCGGAGCTGAAGTCCCGAATACGAGCCCTGATCCAGGGCACCCGGCCGGCCGGGGATCCCCGGCCGGCCGGGTGCCCTGGATCAGGGCTCGTATTCGGGACTTCAGCTCCGGGATGCCCCGGCCTTCCTCGGAACTGACCGGGATGACGGGTACGCCCAGGATTCGCGAAAGGCCGGGGCAGTCCACCTCCACGCCGTAGACGGGCGCCTCGTCGATCCCGGTCACCGCCAGCACCAGGGGTTTTCCCAGAAAGAGGAACTCCCAGAGCAGGGCGAGTCCGGATTCCAGGCGCCGGGCGTCGGCGGCGAAGATCAGGAGGTCGGTTCTCTCGGACTCCAGACGGTTCAGGAGCAGCCGGGCGTCCTCGGATTCCGGCGTCAGCCCGTCCACCCCGGGCTCGTCCACGTACCGGACCGTGAGGCCCCCCACCCTGCGGAGCGCCCGTTCGGGATCCACGGTGGTGTTGGGATAGTTGGCCACGACGCTGTACGCCCCCGTCAGGGCGTTGTACAGGGCGCTTTTCCCCGCGTTCGGCAATCCCACGATCCGGACGACCGCCGCTTCCCGACCCGGCCGGAATCCGCCCCGGAACCCCGGTTCCATGGAAGCATCGCCGTGTCCGAGCCGGGCCCCTTCCCGCGGCCTGCGCCCGCGGAACGGCCGGCCTCGGTTCACGGGGCGCGCCTCCGCACGGACAGGACCCTCTCCTCGGTGCCGGACGCCTCACGGAACCGATTCCTTTCGGACTCCTGGAACCAGTCCTGGGCCGAGAAGGACTCCCGCTCGGGTCCGGGACGCTGCCGCTCCCATTCCCCGGAGGGGAGGAGGATCCGGG
The DNA here is from genome assembly GCA_012517645.1 of Treponema sp. Lineage (GTDB taxonomy): Bacteria > Spirochaetota > Spirochaetia > Treponematales > UBA12059 > JAAYUR01. Next base: position 10,439 of record JAAYUR010000216.1, on the reverse strand, counting down.
CCTTCACGGTATCCCGGAAATAGGCCTGCAGGATGGACAGCACCCGGTCCCGGGCTTCGGGATCGGGAACCGGGAACATGAGCTCGACCCGGCGCTCCAGGTTGCGGGGCATCCAGTCCGCGGAGGAAAGGTACAGCTCCTCGGCGCCCCCGTTCCGGAAATAGAAGATCCGGGAATGTTCCAGGAACCGGCCCACCACGGACACTACGGTGATGGTCTCCGAGAGCCCCTCCACCCCCGGAACCAGGATGCAGATGCCGCGCACGTTGAGCAGGATCCGCACGCCCTTGCGGGAAGCCCGGTAGAGGGCGGAGACGACGTCGGGGTCGCAGAGGGAGTTCATCTTGGCCATGATCAGGCCCGGGGTTTCCGGGGTGCTCCACTCCGCCTCCCGGTCGATCATGGAGATGATCCTGCCCTTGAGGCTGAAGGGCGCCATGGACAGGGTCCGGAGCTCCTCCACCGCCGACAGCCCCGTAAGCATGTTGAAGAATGTCCCCGTTTCCCGGCAGAGGGTCTCGTTGACGGAGAAGACGGATAGATCCGAGTACAGCCGGGCCGTCTTGTCGTTGTAGTTCCCCGTGGACAGGTGGACATAGCGCAGGATCGATCCGTCCTCTTCCTTCCGAACCACCAGACAGGCCTTGGCGTGGACCTTAAGGCGGGCGACCCCGTAGACCACCACCGCCCCCGCCTGCTCCAGGCTGGACGCCCAACCGATGTTCTTGGCCTCGTCGAAGCGGGCCTTGAGCTCGACCAGGACCGTCACCTGCTTGCCGTTGCCCGCCGCCCGGGTCAAGGACCGCACCAGGGGCGAGTCCCCGGAGGTCCGGTACAGGGTCATCTTGATAGCCAGGACGTTGGGATCGTCCGCCGACGCCCGCACGAACTCCTCCACCGGAGCGAAGGACTCGTAGGGCACGTGGAGCAGGATGTCCCGCTTCCGGAGCTGGTCGAAGATGGTGTTGTCCTCGGAGAACTCGTAGCCCTCCACAGGCTTGAAGGCCGGGTAGCGCAGCCGGTCGAAGCCCTTCATGAGCGCCAGCTCCATGAAGGATCGGAGATCGATGGGGCCGTCGAACTCGTATACGTCCTGGTCCGAGAGTCCCAGGGCTTCCTTGAGCCGCTCCCTCAGCGCCGGTGTATCCGTGCCCAGGGTTATTCGCACGGGCCAGGAGTTCTGTCGGTTGGCCAGGATCTCCTCCATGGCCGCCACAAAGTCGTCGTCCCGGCCCTCGTCCACCCCTATGGCCGCGTCCCGGGCCACCTTGAACAGGTTCCGCTCCAGCACGCGGTAGCCCGGGAACAGGGAGTGCCCCAGGGTCAGGATAACCTCGTCCAGGAGGGCCAGGTGGGTCCGCCCGGAGTCCGAGGGTACGGGCACGAAGCGGTCCAGGTTGGGGGGAACCGTGACCATGACGAGGCGGGGACGCCCGTCCGGAGCCTCCGCCGGGAAACCCGTAAGCCCTCCCGTACGGCCCGGATCCCCTCCGGGCGCGCCCGAGGAGGGGCCTCGGGCGGACGAACCGTCGAGGGGTTCCAGGAGGAAGGCGGCGTGCATGCGCAGGTTCCCCGTCGGGGGCAAGCCCTCTCCGTCATCCATCCGGAGGGGGGTCAGGACGGGGAGTATATTCCTCTCGAACCAGCCCTCCAGCCACCGGAGCTCCGAACCGGTCCAGTCCACGGGGCGCACGACGCAAAGCCACTCCGCGGCCAGGGCCGGGAAGATCTCGTTCTGAAGACAGCGATACTGAAGGGCATGGATCTCCCGGGCCCGGGCGGATATCGCCGCCAGCTGTTCCTCCGGCGACAGCCCCGCGGCGTCCCGGGTCTCGTCATGGTCCCGGATCTGGGCCTTGATCCCCGCCACCCGGACCATGAAGAACTCGTCCATGTTGGAGGATACGATGCACAGGAACTTGAGCCGCTCCAAGGGCGGGGTGGAAGGGTCCAGGCCCTCTTCCAGGACCCGGTAGTTGAACTCCAGCCAGGAAAGCTCGCGGCTGAAAAATCGATCATGGATCATGCAAGAACCACCTTGATGCCGAACACGTCCTCGAACATATCCCCTTTTTCCTCCAGGGACAACCGTTCCAGGGTCAACTCCCCGCCCTCCTCGACCCGGATTACCAGGTGATCCTCCTTGCGTTCGATTTCCGTGATCTTGATCCGCTGGGTGTGCCCCCGGTCCAGGGCGTCCGCCACGCGCAGGAGGGCGGAGAGCTTGAGGACCAGGATCCGATCCTCCCGGGAAAGGCTCATGAAGCTGGGGTGAGCCGAGGAGGGACTGGCCTTGCGGTGATACCGGGCGCAGTTGGCGATGATGGTAAGGTCGTCCCGCTGAAGGCCGAAGATCTCGCTGTTGGCGATGATGTACTCCGAATGCTTGTGGTGACCGCTGGTGCGGATGAAGGTGCCGACGTCGTGCAAAAGCCCCGCGACCTCCAGCAGCAGGCGTTCCCGCTTGCCCAGGCCGTGCTCGTCCGCCAGCCTGTCGAAGAGTTCCAGGGCCAGGAAGGAGACGTGCTGGGCGTGCTCCTCGTCGAAGTGGAAGCGCCGCCCCAGGGCCAGGGTGGAGGCCACCACCTGGCGGTGCAGCTCGTTCTCCAGGGATGCCGAGGGGCCTTGGGTGATCCGCATGAGGTACCCGTCCCGGATGGACACGAAGGGGACGATCAGATCCTCCGCGGCGGTCCGTTCCAGGAAGAGCTTGGTGATCAACAGGCCCACGGCGTAGCCCTCGGCTTCGTTGTGCGCCACCCGGTACTTGACCACGATGTCCTCGGTCCGGAGCTCCTGGATCTCACCCACGAAGCGATCGAAGGATTCCCGGGGCACGACATAGAAATCCCCGCCCTCGGATCGCGTGCCCACGGCCCGGGCCGCGAACCGGGCGTCGCTGCCTATGACCACGAAGTTCCGGACCGTGGCCAGAGGCAGCTCCGAATCGAGGTTGTCGCAGGTGGTACGAACGTTGTCCTTGAGGTACCGCTCGAGGTAGGCCGGGGATCCCATGGCGGCCCGGACCTGCTCGTCCACCCGTATCGTGCCGATCCGCAGGGAATGGGCCGCGGTCATCCGCCCCCGGCGCAGGAGCATGAGCTCCGTGGACCCGCCCCCCACCTCGATGATCAGGGCGTTCCCCCGGGCCAGGGAGCGGAACTCCTCGCCCAGGGCCCTCTGGACCGCCAGGTACATCAGGTGGTTCTCCTCGATGTCCTCCACGATGTCCACCGAGAACCCCGTCTGCAGTGCGATCCGGTCCGTGAAGGTGTCCCGGTTGTCCGCCTCCCGCAGGGCGCTGGTGGCGATCACCCGGGCGTCCTTGGGCTCGATCCCGTAGGTTCTAAGAAGCTCCCGAAAACCCCGGAGCACGGCGATGACCTCCATCATGGAGGCCCGGCTAACGGAGCCGGACACGAAAACGTCCCGACCCAGCTGGACCGGCTTTCCGGCGTGGTCCAGGACCCGATACTCCCCGGAGGGGTCCACGGCGGCCACGATCAGGCGTATGCCCGTGGATCCCACCTCCACCACCGCCAGGGTCTTCTGACCGCTCATTCCGCGCTCTCCTCCCCCGAGGGTTCCCGGGGACTCCGCGCTTCCCGGAGGATCGGGGTTTCCCGTCCCTCCAAACCTTCCCGAGCGGCCCAGGCTGCGCCCATCGGAACCGCAAGGTCCCCCAACTTCGTGATCAAAAGCTCCACGGTGCCGGACAGGGCCGGCATGAGGTGATCCTTCAGGGACTTGAAGGCGATTTCCTTGTATAGATCCGGGAACCGGGCCACCATGCCCCCGCCTAGGAGGACCGCCTCGGGGTTGAGCACGGCGGTGACGTTGGCCGCCCCGACTCCCAGCCAGTAGGCGGACCTCTCCACGATCCGTTCGACGGCCTTCTCGCCCGCGGACACGCTCTTGGCGAAGGCCGAGCTCCGGTACTTCCGGAAGTCCGTGCCCGCCTCTTCCAGCAATCGCGGCGCCTTCCCGGACGCTGCCGCCGACACGGCGTCCCGAGCCATGGCCGTCCGGGACGCCAGGGCTTCCAGGCAGCCCCGCCGGCCGCAGCCGCACAGGGCACCCCCGTCCTGGAGGATAATGTGCCCCAGCTCCCCCGCGGAGCCCGTGGATCCCCGGTACAGCTTCCCGTCCAGGACGATGCCGCCCCCGATACCTGTACCCACGAAGAAGGCGGCCGCGGATTTCCTTCCCCGGAGCGCCCCGCTCCGAAGCTCCCCCAGGGTTCCGGCCTGCACGTCGTTTTCCAGGGCAACCGGGATACCGGAAAGCTCGGCAAGACGATCCCGAAGCGGAAAATCCTTCATGCCCATGTTCGGAGTGGACAGTACGATGCCCTTTTTCCGGTTCACCGGGGAAGGGACCGCGACACCCAGGGTCTCCAAGTCGCGCCGCTTCATCCCCAGCTCCGCCAACGCCGCGTCCAGGGCGGACAGGATGGCCGAAAGGACCAGCTCGGGAGAGCCGCTGCCCGGCGTCTTGACCTTGGCCTGGGCTCGGACCTTCATCCCCCGGTCGAAGACCGCCGCCAGGATCTTTGTGGCACCCAGGTCGATGCCCGCGATAAACCCGGTTTCGGCTGCCATAACGTCCTCCCTTTCCTAGCAGGGTGTTGAAAAAGCCTCATTTCAACACCCTGCTTGAAGTATGTCCGTCCCGGGGAGATATGCCAAGCCTTCGGGCGCTTCGTATTGAAGAATTCACCGGACGCGTTGTAGACTGGCCCCATGAACCCCCCTCTCCGCCGCCCGCTCCTCCTCGCGACAGCCCTGCTCCTGGCTTTTTCCCTGTCCGGGTGTACCCGCAGGCTGGGCTGGGGGGTCGTGCTCTGGAATTTCGACGGAACGGAGCGGACAACCGGGATCGCGGAAGACCCCGGGGACGAGTCCGTCCCCGCCCCGGACAATCCAGCGGCCGAGGGCGGACCCGAGTCCCCGGATCGGGTTACCGCGGGAACGGTTGTCCCGGTCCTCATCAAATCGAACATCAACCAGACCTACGTAGTGGAACACCCTGGAACCCGAACGAAAGTCGAGGTGCCGATCTGGAAGATCGAACTCTTCCGCCGGAAGAAGGACGCGGAGACCCGGGCCCGGGCATTCGCACCCTTCGCCCGACTCTACGCGGTGGCGCTTCGGGACGGCCTGGTCCTCCGGGACGAACCCCGGAACACCGCCGGCCAGGTATACAGGATGCGCCGGGACCAGACCATCAAGCTGCTCGAGCGAACCGAGGGCGAGGCCGTCACGACCGGGGGAAAGCCCCTGCCCGGGGAGTGGTACCTTGCCATGGGTGAGGACGGAACCCGGGGCTACGTTTTCTCGAACCAGCTCAGGATCTACGACGAGTCCGAAGGACCCGCCGCGGGTGCCGCAGCCTCCGGCCCCGACATGAGCGCCGAGCTGGACCACCTGTTCTCCAGGACCTGGCGGCCGGCGTATTTCAAGACCATGATCGAACAGGACCGGGTGGACCTGGAACGCCTGGGACCCCAGTTCGGAATCTTCACGGACGCGGTCCGGCGGCAGATCCGCATCGAGTACCCCGGGGCTTCCCGGTTCTTCAACTACACGAACATCCTTCCCCAGGCGGACGGATCCTTCCGCTTCGAGGGGCAGCCCCTGGGCATCCGCTTCCCGGATCCCGAATCCCTGGAGCTTACGATCGACTCCGACTACGGGGCGGGAACCTACTCCTTCATCGTGTTCGACCAGGATATCCGGGAGATCGTCCGACGGGAGGAGCTCCGCAGGGCCAACGTCCTGTCGCGCATGATCGCCGACGGGGACCGCTTCGTGTCCGACGAATGGGGAGCCCTCACCCTCTCCCGTTCCGGCCGCTTCACCTGGGCGGCCTACGACAAGCTGATTCCCGACGCCGTCCCGGAGTACGCGGGGGAGGCGGGGGCCATCGTCCTGGGCCTCTTCCCGGGTCCCCTGTTGGCGGGCGAGTGGGACGGAGGTCTGTCCCTCTTCTTCGACGGAGGCTCCCGGCCCCGGGTGGACTTCGTGTACCGGGCCACCCCGGGCGGCCTGGATCTCCAGCTCGTCCGCCCCATCGACAAGGAGTGGGCTGTGGTGAACACCCTTTCCGAGCCTCCCGTCCGCATCCGGTTCCGGAGGTCGACCAACTAGACATGGCCTTCGTACAGTTCACCGACGTCTCTCTGGCCTTCGGGCACCGGGATATCCTAAAAAACGCGAGCCTCTTCCTGGCGCCCGGAACCAAGGCGGCCCTGGCGGGCCCGAACGGGGCCGGCAAGACCACCCTGCTCAAGATCGCCGCGGGGATCCTGACACCCGACAGCGGGGACAGAGCTATCCAGAAAGGCGCCCGTATCTCCTACCTGCCCCAGACCGGGGTGGTCTATCGAGGCCGCACCGTCTACGAGGAGGCCGAAGAGGCCTTCCAATCCGTCGAGGCCCTGATCCGGGAGCAGGAAGAGATCGGCAAACTCCTAGAAGCGTCCGTGGCCGACGACCCCCGGACCCTTGCCTTGGTGGAAGAACACCACCGGCTTCACGAGGCCGTCGAGGGATCCGGCTATTGGAGGAGGCGGGACCGCATCCGGGAAGTCCTCACGGGATTGGGGTTCGACCCCGGGGACCTGGACCGGCCGGTGGAGGAGTTCTCGGGGGGCTGGCAGATGCGGGTGGCCCTGGCCAAGGTCCTCCTCGAAAATCCCGACATCCTGCTTTTGGACGGGCCCACCAACTACCTGGACCTCGAGGCCCGGGACTGGCTGGAGGACTACCTCCGAGGCTTCCCCGGGGGCTTCGTGGTGGTTTCCCACGACCGTTCCTTCCTGGACTCCACGATCACCCAGGTCTACGAACTCTGGAACGGAAAACTCACCCGCTACGAAGGCACCTACTCCGCCTACGAGCGGACCCGGCAGATGGAACTCGAGACCCTCCTCAAGGACTGGGAGAAACAGCAGGAGGAGATCGCCAAGCTGGAGGACTTCATCCGCCGCTTCCGTTACCAGGCTTCCAAGGCGACCCTGGTCCAGAGCCGAGTGAAACAGCTGGAGAAGATCGTGCCCATCGAGATCCCCGAGGGCATGAAACGGATCCGGTTCCGGTTTCCCCCGGCGCCCAAGTGCGGCCGCATCGCCCTGACCTTGGAAGGCCTTTCCAAGGCTTACGGAGACAAGCCCGTGATCCGGGACCTGTCCCTGACCCTGGATGCCGGATGGAAAGTAGCCTTTGTCGGCCGGAACGGCGCGGGCAAATCCACCCTGATGCGCCTGATAGCAGGGGTGGACCGCGATTTCCAGGGGACCCTGCGACTCGGGAGCGGAGTGAGCACGGCCTATTTCGCCCAGGACGTGGCGGAATCCCTGGACGGAACCCGCACGGTGGAGGAGGAGGCCCTCTCGGTCTGCCCCACCGAGCTGATCCCCTCCATCCGCGGCCTGTTGGGGGCCTTTCTGTTCCGGGGGGACGACATCTACAAGAGCGTCCGGGTCCTTTCCGGGGGCGAGAGGTCCCGGCTGGCCCTGCTCAAGATGCTCCTCCACCCCGCAAACCTGCTGGTCATGGACGAGCCCACGAACCACCTGGACCTGGACTCCAAAGACGTCCTCCTCTCGGCCCTGAAGGCCTTCGAGGGCACCGTGCTCTTCGTGTCCCACGACCGCTTCTTCCTGGAGGAACTGGCCGACCGGGTCCTGGAGCTCGAATGCGGCTCTGTCCCCCGGTTCTACCCCGGCGGTTACGCCTACTATCGGGAGAAGCGCGCCGCCCTGGACGCGGAATCCGCGGCGGGGCCCGCTTCCGGCGCCTCCGGGAAAGGCGGTCCCGGCGCCGGAGCGGCCTCCGTGCGACTCGTCGGACCCGACGGAACCGCCCCTCGAGGCGCCGGGAGCTCCTCAGGAAACACCCTCCGGACTCCCGGGCGGGCCCTCTCCTGGGAGGAAGAGAAAGCCCGCAAGGCCGCGATCCGCAGGTTACAAAAACGGGAGGAGGAGATCCTAGCCCGTCTGGAAACCCTGGGGGCCCAGAAATCGGCCGCGGAGGCGGAGATGGGAAAGCCCGAGAACTACTCCGACGGCGCCCGAATGAAACGACTTCAGGAGGCCGTCGCGGCCCTGGACGCCGAGGCGGAATCGCTCAACCGGGAATGGGAGGACGTGGCCCTAAAGCTCGCCGGGGAGTCGTGACGGATCTTCGCAGTCCGATCCCGGGGCTCCCGGCAAATCGCAGCCTCGGATTACGGCGAATCTTCCCGATCCCGCCTCTTGGCGTCCGCCACCAGAATGACCAACCGGATACCCGCGGCCAGGAGGACCACCACCGCAAGAAGAGCCCACCCGGAGCGTGTGAATAAGAAGAAATCGTAGGCCCCGTGGAATATAGCCGCCTCCCAGAGGCCCCGAAGAGCCCGGGGACGAGACGAATATTCGAGCTCTGTCCCCCGGCCCGTCCCCCAGCCCTCGATCTTGGCCCTGCCGATCCAATACCCCATGATCCCGGATACGGCGGCGTGCATGGGCACCGCGGTAAAGGCCCGAAAAAGCAGGACCGTCCGGTCCGTGTAGCCGTACAGGATGTTTTCCGCGAAGGCGAAGCCCAGGGACACGCAGGCGGCGTAGAGGATGCCGTCCATCCGCTCGTCGAACTCGGGTCGGCCAAGAATGTAGCGCCGCACGAAGAAGTATTTGACCCCCTCTTCCACAAAGCCGGCCACCACGAAGGCGTCGAAGGCCGCGGCCAAAAGCCGGGGGCCGGAGGGCCCGACACGGAGGAGAAGAAGCTCCAGGGCGGCGGCCGGCACCGTGGCCAGGAATCCGTAGAGTACGGACCGGCCTAGCAACCCCAGGGGCTCGGGGCGGGACCGATCCTGGCGGCGGAACCAGGCCAGGAGGAGCAGTGCGGGCAGGGCGGCCAGAAGGATGCTGAAGGCTAAGTCGAGCATGGAGGGATACTATCCCGGGCCGAGCCGGCCGAGCCAGTCCCCGGCGGAAAAACCGGTACAAGCTTCGTAACACTATGGATATCTTGCCCATTCCGGCCGGGACCCGTACAATCGTCCCTAGCCGCGATTCCATCGGATTTGCGGTCGAAGTTCGCGATAGATAAGGAGTCCCGCATGGATACCGCAGCCCTTCAGAAAGTAGCTTTGACCGTCCGTACCTTATCCATGGACGCCATCCAGAAGGCCAATTCCGGGCACCCCGGCCTGCCCCTCGGCTGCGCCGAGCTGGGCGCCCTGCTCTACGGGGAGATCCTCAAGCACGACCCCTCGGACCCCGCCTGGCTGGACCGGGACCGTTTCGTCCTGTCCGCGGGGCACGGCTCCATGTTCCTCTACTCCCTCCTGCACCTCTCCGGCTACAAGGTGAGCCTGGACGACATCCGGGCCTTCCGCCAGATCGGCTCCCCCTGCGCGGGCCACCCCGAGTACGGCCACTGCCCCGGCGTAGAGACCACGACGGGTCCCTTGGGACAGGGACTCGCCAACGCGGTGGGCATGGCGATCGCGGAGCGGATGCTGGCCGCCCGGTTCAACACCCCCGCCCACCCGGTGATCGACCATTGGACCTACGCCCTGGCCGGGGACGGCTGCCTCCAGGAGGGCGTATCCGCCGAGGCATCCTCCCTGGCGGGCCATCTTGGGCTCGGGAAACTCATCGTGTTCTACGACTCCAACCGGATAACCATCGACGGGGGGACAGAGCTCTCCTTCACCGAGGACGTGGCGCGCCGCTACGAGGCCTACGGCTGGAAGGTCCTTTCCGGGGACATGTACGACTTCGAGGGAGTCGCCCGCCTGGTGGCCGAGGCCAAGGCGGATACCGATCGGCCCAAGCTCATCATCCTCAAGAGCGTGATCGGCAAGGGCGCCCCGACGATGCAGGGGTCCCACAAGGTCCACGGAGCCCCCCTGGGAGCCGAGGAGATCAAGCGAGCCCGGGAGGCGATGGGTGTCCCCGCGAACGCGGACTTCTACGTGGCCCCCGAAGCGGTCTCCTATTTCGAGGGCCGCAGGGCCGCCTTTCGGAAGACCCGGGAGGCCTGGAACGCCCTGTACGCCGCCTGGCGCGCCGCCAATCCCGGCAAGGCCCAGGAGCTGGACGCCTTCCTTTCCGGCAAGGCCTCGGCCCCCTTCGCGGCCCCGGCCTTCGCCCCCGGCGAGAGCCTGGCCACCCGGGCCGCCTCCGGCAAGGCCCTGGCCGCCGCGGCCGCCGCCTGGCCCAACCTCGTTGGAGGGTCCGCGGACCTCACGGGTCCCAACTCCAGCCAGCTTCCCGAGGGCGGGGTCTTCTCCCGCGCTAACCCCGCGGGCCGGATGATCCACTACGGAGTCCGGGAGCACGCCATGGCCGCGGTGTCCAACGGCTTGGCTCTCCATGGAGGACTGCGCCCCTTCTGCGCCACCTTCCTGGTCTTCGCGGACTACCTCCGCCCGGCCCTGCGCCT
>JAAYUR010000016.1 GCA_012517645.1 Treponema sp. | reverse complement strand
GGTGATCCAGGGCATGATCGGATCGGCCCGCAGGGCGGACTTCACCGTGATCGGGGCGTCCGTCAACATCGCGGCCCGGCTCTGCGCCCTGGCCAAACCCGGGCAGATTTTGGTGGCCCGGGACGCCCGGGACGCCGCGGGGACAAGTCCCGGATTCTCGTTCAAGGGGCCCTACAAGACTTCCCTGAAGGGGGTGGAAGGCCCCAGCGTCCTCTATGTGCTCGAAGCGTCGGGAGGGGAATCATGAAGCGTCCGAACCTTGAAGCCGGCGAGAGTCCTTCCTGCGGTTCCGCTCGCATCGGCAGGATCGGCCTGCCCGGGAGACCGGCGGCCCCTCTTGCCGTCCTGGCGCTCGTTGTAACCGTCCTGGCGGCTACGGCCTGCAGCCCCTCGGCACCCAAGTCCCGGGTGCCCGGCGACTGGACCTCCTGGCGGAAGTCCGTGGACCGGGTCCTGAACTACACGATCCCGGGGCACGGGGACAAGGCCCGGGTGATCTACGTGAACGCCCCGGGATGGGAGTACGCGGGCAGGGCGGGCTCCGGCCGCCTCGAGTTCCCCGAAGGCACCGTGGTGGTCAAGGAGATCTACGCCTCCGGAAATCCCGCCCCCGGGGAGAAACCCGTCACCCTGGACGTGATGGTCAAGGCTCCCGGCGATCCCGATTCCCGGGGAGGCTGGCTCTGGCTCGTGAAGGACCTGGCTTCGGGGAAGGAGACCGTGATGACCAGCACGTTCTGCCAAACCTGCCACGCCAACGCGAACTCCCCCCACCCCTACGGCGATAAAAACCCCGAGGGCGCGTTCCGGGATTACCTGTATTTCCCGCCGAAACCGGGGCCTTGACTTCGGAAGGCACGCGGGATTACAGCTAAGGGATCATGAGTCCATCATCCTTCTCATCCCTCCTGCGGGGGGCCTTCTCCCCGAAGCTCGTTCATGTGCTTAGATCCGGGTATACCTGGGAGATGTTCCTCAAGGACCTGGCCGCCGGTCTGACCGTGGGCGTGGTGGCCCTTCCCCTGGCTATGGCCTTCGCCATCGGGGCCGGGGCCAGCCCCGCCCAGGGCCTGTACACCGCCGTCATCGCCGGCTTCCTGATAGCCGTATTGGGCGGCTCCCGGTACCAGGTCTCCGGTCCGACCGGCGCCTTCGTGGTCATCATCGCCGGCGTCATAACTCAACACGGGATGGGGGGCTTGATCACGGCGACCTTGTTGGCCGGGATCATCCTGGTGCTCCTGGGAGTATCCGGGCTCGGAAAACTCATCAAGTACATCCCCTATCCGGTGACCACGGGGTTCACCACGGGCATCGGGCTGATCATCGCCGGAGGCCAGCTCAAGGATTTCCTGGGCCTTTCGGTGCCACACCCCAAGGCGGAGTTCTTCGAGCGGATCGGGGAGGTGATCGAGTACGGATCAACCCTGTCCCCCGCCACCCTGGGCGTCGGGGCCGGAACCCTCGCGGCCATCATCCTGATCCGGAAGCTGGCGCCCCGGGTTCCCGCGGCGGTGACCGCCGTGGCCGCGGCGGCGGCGGCGGTGTGGATCTTCCGGATCCCCGTCGAGACCGTAGGCTCCAAGTACGGCGAGCTTCCGGGGGGCTTTCCCGCTCCGATCCTGCCGGACCTACGGTTGGCCACCATCCGGGCGGTCTTCCCCAGCGCCCTGACCATCGCCCTTCTGGGAGCCATCGAATCCCTGCTCTCCGCCGTGGTCGCGGACGGCATGACCGGGGATCGCCACGACGCCGGGACCGAGTTGACCGCCCAGGGCCTGGGAAACATCGCCGTGGCCTTCTTCGGCGGTATTCCGGCGACCGGGGCCATCGCCCGCACCGCCACGAACATCAAGAACGGGGCCCGGTCCCCGGTCTCCTCGATTATCCACTCCCTGGTACTCCTGGCCTTCGCCCTCTTCCTGTCCAAGGCCGCATCCGCCATCCCCCTGGCCGGCCTGTCGGCGGTGCTCCTGGTCGTGGCCTGGGATATGAGCGAGCTCCCCCGGTTCCTGGGCATGCGCAGGGCCCCGAAGAGCGATCTGGCGGTCATGCTGACCACCTTCGCCCTGACCGTGGCCATCGACTTGACCGTGGCCGTCCAGGTGGGAATGCTCCTGGCGGTCTTCCTCTTCCTGCGGCGCACCTCCGAGACCTCCAGCGTGAATTCCATCCGGGAACTGCTCGAGTCCGAGGAGTACGACTCCTCCGACGATCCCGAGGCCCTGGGCAGGAAGGTCGTCCCCGAAGGCTGCGAGGTGTACGAGATCGAGGGACCCTTCTTTTTCGGTACCGCGGATCTCTTGCAGGAAACCCTGGCGGATTTGGAGAAGCCTCCCAAGGTCTTCATCCTGCGCCTGCGCAAGGTCCCCGCCGTGGACGCCACGGGTCTCAACGCCCTAGCGGCCTTCCACAAGTACTGCCGCAGGCACGGAACGACCCTCATCCTGTCCGGGGTGCGGGACCAGCCCCGGAGGGCCCTGGAATCCTTCGGCTTGGCGGAGGCGATCGGGGCCGAGAACATCCTGCCCCACATCGACGTCGCCCTGGCTCGGGCCGCTAGCGTCCTGGCCGCCGCCAAGGCGGACGGCGGGGCGAAAGCCGAAGCCGAGGCAGCGGAGCGTCTTCCGGTGGGACCGAAGGGGATCGGAATGCCCAAATAGATCTAACAGGGTGTTGAAAAAGGCTAAGGTGCTTATTTCAACACTACCTAAATGTCGCAATTGCGCAGAGAACCGCAAGGTTCTCGAGCAATGGCATAGCAGGTTGTTGAGATGCTTCGAGTAGTTCAACAACCTGCTAAATCTGGGAAGGAGCGAAGTTGGCGTACTTTCGAAAACTGGAAGGGAAGAAAGTCTACCTGTCACCCATAGATATCGCGGACGCGCCGCGTTACGCGGAATGGCTCAATGACCTCGAAGTGACCAAGTACCTGACCCTCGCGTCGGCCTCGATAACCGTGGAAAAAGAACACCAGGTCCTCGCGCACCTCGGGACGGAGCATACCTACGCCATCGTGGACGCGGCGACGGATGAGCTGGCCGGCAATATCGGACTCATGGACCTTGACAATCTGCATAGGACGGCCGAGGTGGGGCTCTTTATCGGGGACAAGGCCAAATGGGATAGGGGGTTCGGTACGGAGGCCCTTATCCTGATGGCCGATTATGCGTTCCATGTGCTGGGGGTGGGAAACCTGATGCTCAGGGCCTTCGATTACAACAAGCGAGGAATCGCCAGTTATCGGAAGGTCGGGTTCAAGGAGATCGGCCGCCGGAGGAAGGCCCGGTTCTGGAACGGCGAGTACCGGGACGTGGTTTTTATGGACCTGTTGGCGGAAGACTTCGGTCCGACCCGCCTACCGGCGCTTGACGTTCGCGGCCCCGACTGGGTATAAAAGCTCCGTTCCGCGCGGCGATGGTGGAACTGGTAGACACGCCAGCTTGAGGTGCTGGTGCCGAGAGGCATGGAGGTTCAAGTCCTCTTCGCCGCAGGAAAACGAAAAGCCCGACCGAAAGGTCGGGTTTTTCGTTTTTTAGAAGGGCGGCGAAGAGGACTTGAAGGGCGCGAGCGCGCGCCGGGAGGCGCGGAAGCGAAGCAGGATGCTTCGCGCCAGCGAGCGCCCCGGCCCGGAGCGAGCGACCAGGGATGGGTGCGAGCGCAGGGCAAGGCTCTTCGCCGCAGGAAAAACGAGACCCGGTCTTCTGCCCGGGCCTCGGTTTTATGGAATCCCGATCCCGTATATCCCGGATGGCACAATCTTCGTAACACCACCTCACTTCCCCGGCACGAACCCGAAGTCCGACACGACGACCTCGTAGGGGCCGGGCCCCGCCGGGGCTTCGCCGTTGAAGAGCCAGAGGTTGAAGCGGACCCGTGCCTTTCCGGGATCGGGGACCTCCCCCCGGAAGGTCCAGGCCCGGACCTCCCGGCCCTCCGCCCGGCACGCGAAGGAGACCGAGCCCGGCTCCCAGCGCATCTCGAAGC
>JAAYUR010000510.1 GCA_012517645.1 Treponema sp. | reverse complement strand
GGGTGAGGTCGTCGACGCCCGAGGCGCCCGGGCCGCCCCGGGCTACGTGGACATCCACACCCACGGCGGTGCGGGGTCGGACGTCATGGACGCGGACCCCGAGGGCCTGGAACGGATATGCGGCTTCCATCTTTCCAATGGAACCACCTCCTTCCTGGCCACCACCCTTACGGCCCCTCTGGACCGGATCCGCGCGGCCTTGGCGGTGGTCCGCTCCTACCGGGGCGGGGGCGCCCGGATAGCCGGTGTCCACCTGGAAGGGCCCTTCCTCTCTCCGTCCAACGCGGGGGCCCAGGAAAAGCGCCACCTCAGGGTTCCGGACGCGGAAGCCCGAGCCTTCATAGCGGACAACGCGGACATCCTTCGAAGGATCACGATAGCCCCGGAGCTCCCGGGCGCGTCGGAGCTTATCGAGGAATGCGCGGCCCGGGGCATCGGCGTCTCCGCGGGGCACGACTCCTCGGTGGACGACGAGATCCTATCCGCGATCGATAAGGGCTTGTCCTGCGTCACCCACATCTACTGCTGTTCCTCCACCATTTCCCGAAGGAGGGGCCCCCGGAAGCACCTTGGGCTCACGGAGGTGGGCATGGCGGACCCCCGGCTCTCGGTGGAGGTCATCGCGGACGGCCGCCATGTGCCGGATGCCCTCTTCCGGCTGATCCTGCGCGCCAAGGGCCGGGACGCGGTCTGCCTGGTCTCCGACAGCATACGGGTGGCGGGGATGCCGGACGGCGAATACCGTCTGGGGGACCCGGGAACGGAGGTGCGGGTTCTCAAAACGGGGGACGAGGCTTCCGTGCCGGACCTGGGGGTCTACGCGGGCAGCGTGATGCCCCTGGGTTCCATGGTCCGCAGGCTCGTCGCGGGGGGCGCCGCATCCCTGGAGGACGCCGTCCACATGGCCTCCGCGGTTCCGGCCCGGTTGGCCGGGCTTTCGGATCGGGGCCGTATCGCCGAAGGGATGCTGGCGGACATCAACCTGCTCGCGGAGGACGGGTCCGTGATCCGGACCTTCCTGGGAGGACAAGGGATATGAACTGGATGGAAATACCCCCCGAACGCCTGGGGGAAGGAAGTCCGATCCGGGTCGGGATCGTGGACACCGAGTACGACCTCTATTGGGAGATCGCTTTCGACATGGCCGAGCGGATCCGCGCGGCCGCCCGGGAGGGCCGCCCCTGCCTCTTCATCGTTCCTGTGGGGCCCGTGGGGCAGTACCGCCGCCTGGCCTCCCTCTGCAATCGGGAGCGCCTGGACCTCCGGCACGTCCACTTCCTCAATATGGACGAATACCTGGACGACCAGGACCGGTACATCGGACGGGAGGATCCTCTGTCCTTCCGGGGGTTCATGGATCGGGAGTTCTACGACCTGCTGGATCCTGACCTTGCCCCGCCTTCGGAAAACCGTATCTTCCCGGAACCCGGCCGGGAGGGCGAAATCCCGGGCATGATCGAACGGCTGGGAGGGGTGGACACCTCCTACGGGGGCGTGGGCATCAACGGCCACATCGCCTTCAACGAGCCCCCCGAGCCCGGCGAGGAGCCCACGGTCGAGGAGTTCGCCGCCCTTCCGACCCGCCGCCTCGATCTGACCCGGGAATCCCGGACCATCAATTCCGTAACCGCCGCGGGGGGATGCATCGACCGCATCCCCCGGCGCTGTATAACCGTCGGCATGAAGGAGATCCTGGGAGCGCGACGCCTCCGGTTCTACATGAACCGGGAGTGGCAGAAGGGCATCGTCCGGAAGCTCCTCCACGGAGGAATCACGCCCCGGGTGCCCGCCTCCCTGTTGGCCCTG
>JAAYUR010000175.1 GCA_012517645.1 Treponema sp. | reverse complement strand
CCGGCCTGGGTCTGGTGATCCTGGTGCTCATGCTCAAGAAGATCGGCTTGGACGAGGAGTGCTTCGACATCCGGGCGGAAAACGGGGAGACCCTGGCGCGGATCACCGTGCCCGTGGAAGCCACCCGCATCGAGTCCCTGTCCAAGCTAACGGACGAGATCGTCCGGCAGATCACCTCCCTGCCCCACTTCCCGGACAACATCGTGGCGGTCCAGAAGCTCCTGGCGGATCCCAAGAGCGAGATGGTGGACATCGCCCGCCACATCTCCACGGACCCCGCCATGACCGCGGACCTTTTGAAGCTGGTAAACTCCGCCCAGTTCATGCTCCCCAAGCGGGTGGACAACATCGTGGACGCGGTCAAGCTCGTTGGCCTCAAGGGCATCCGGAACCAGCTGTATTCCTACGGGGCCCAGAAGCTCCTTGGGGACGACACGGACACCAAGAAGAAGCTCTGGGACCACTCCTACCGGACTGCCTACTACGCCTACAACCTGGTCAAGAACTTCAAGCCCGCAAAGCGCCATATCCTGGACGACGCCTACGTGGGCGGGATGCTCCACGACATGGGCAAGATCGTCTTCTCCACGGTACATCCGGACCTCCTGGACCGGATCCGGGCTTTCTGCGGAGAAAAGGACATCCCCGTCCAGACCTTCGAGGACATAGCCGGAGGCATGAACCACGCGGAGATCGGAGCCCGGATCGCGGAAAAGTGGAACTTCCCGGAGTCCCTGGTGGCCGCCATCCGCTTTCACCACGAGCCGGGACTCATGACCACGGATTTCAAGGACGTGGTCTTCGCCGTCTACCTGGCCAACGCCTTCTGCGAGTTCGAGAACGGCGCGATGACCTGGGATCAGCTGGAGCCCCTGGTGGTCCAGGACTACGGGTTCCAGGGAGAGGCCCAGTTCCGCAAGATCGTGGAACAGTTCAGCGAGGGCTTCAACAAGGAAACCCGCAGGTTGGCCGGGGAATCCGGGAAGAAAGCCTAGGCGTTCGGATTATTCGGTGGGAAACCCATGAGCACCTCGCCCTATTCCTCCGCGCCAGGGTCGGTCAAGGGGACCCAGCCGGGGACAGGCGGCCCGCCGAGAGGCCTTGCCGCCGCGGCCCTCCGGCTCAACGCCTTGCTGGAACGCGCCATGCCGATCGTCACCCCCACGGGGGTCGTCCTGGGCTTCCTATTCCCGGACGTTTTCGTCCGACTCAGGCCCTACATCCCCTGGCTCTTCGGGCTGATCACCCTGGCCGGAGCCTTGAAACTCCGGGCCCGGGACCTGGGAGCCGCGGCGACAAGTCCGATCCCGGTCCTGGGCTTCTTCGCGGCCGCCCATGTCCTCATGCCGCTCATCGCCCTGGTCGTCTCCCGGCTCGTCCTACCGGGAGACACCGAGGCGGCGGCCGGGTTTGTCCTGCTCTTTTCGGCCCCCACCGCCGTGGCCGGATTTATCTGGGTCTCCATATACAAAGGAGACGAGGCTCTGGCCCTTGCCCTGATCCTCCTGGACACCCTGGCCGCGCCCTTCGTCATGCCCTTCACGGTCTCCGCCCTCCTGGGCACCGGCATCCGGCTGGACGGGGCTGCCATGGCCGCCTCCCTGGCCCTGATGGTCGTGCTGCCCACGATCCTGGGGGTAACCCTGAACGAGTCCAGCCGGGGACGGATCCCCGGCGCCGTGCGCCCGTACCTGGCGCCCCTCTCCAAGATCCTGTTGGCCCTGGTCATAGCGGCCAACTCCGCGGCGGTGGCGCCCGGTGTGGACTTCTCCCGCCCCCGGGTCTGGGCCGTGGGAGCCGCGGGAATCGGCTTGACCACCGCCGCCTTCCTGCTGGGCAAGGCCCTGGGGCTCGTGCCCGGGATCGGTCCCGCCCGGAGGCGGGGCCTGGTGTTCACCGTGGGGCTGCGGAACATCAGCGCCGTGGCCACCATCGCCATCGCGTTCTTTCCCGAGGCCGCCGCCCTGCCCGCGGTCCTAGGTATGTTCTTCCAGCAGACCCTTGCCGCGGTCTTCGGGCGCATCCTCCTAGGGAAACCGTCGGATTCAAGCGAATAGCCTCTCCAGGAACACCAGCATCCAGT
>JAAYUR010000181.1 GCA_012517645.1 Treponema sp. | reverse complement strand
CCTGGGCCCCGGCAAGGCGGGGAGGCGGAACGCCCGGCCGGACCGGGCGGTGATCGCCTACGCCGCCAAGTGCCGGGAGGCTTTCAAGGGGGTGCCCGTCATCATCGGGGGCATCGAGGCCTCCCTTCGGCGCTTCGCCCACTACGACTACTGGTCCGACGGGATGCGGAGGTCCATCCTCCTGGACTCCAAGGCGGACCTCCTGGTCCACGGCATGGGGGAGACGGCCTTGCTCGAGATCGCCCGCCGTCTGGCCGCCGGGGAGCCCGCCTCGGCGATCCGGGGCGTCCGCGGTACCTGCTGGCGGACTTCGAGGAGGGAGTACCTGCCCGCCGACGCCGTCGAGCTCCCGCCCTGGTCCGCCGTCTCCGCCCCCGGAGAGCCGGGCTTCTCGGCCTATGCCGAGTCCTTCCGGCTCCAGCACCGGAACGCGGATCCCTACTCGGGCCGTCCCCTGGCGGAGGAGTCCGAGGGCCGCTTCGTCGTCCAGGAACCTCCCGCCTTCCCCCTGGCCGCGGACGCCCTGGACCGCCTCTACGAGGCTCCCTACGAGCGGGCCGCCCATCCCGCGTACGAGGCCTTCGGGGGGATGCCCGCCCTGGAGGAGGTGCGCTTTTCCCTGACCTCCGCCCGGGGCTGCTTCGGGTCCTGTTCCTTCTGCTCCCTGGCCTACCACCAGGGGCGGATCGTCCAGGCCCGATCCGCGGATTCCCTGGAGCGGGAGGCCCGGACCCTGACGGCCCTGCCCGGTTTCAAGGGCTACATCCACGACGTGGGAGGCCCTACCGCCAACTTCCGGGCCCCCGCCTGCGCCCGCCAGGAGAAGCACGGGGCCTGCCCGGACCGGCGCTGTCTGGCCCCCGAGGCCTGCCCCTCCCTACGGGTCGACCACTCGGACTACCTCGCCGTGCTCCGGCGCCTGCGGGCCCTGCCGGGGGTCAAGAAGGTCTTCGTGCGGTCCGGCATTCGCTTCGACTACCTCATGCTGGATCCGGACGACCGCTTCTACCGGGAGCTCGTGGAGCACCACGTCTCGGGACAGCTCAAGGTGGCCCCGGAGCACGTCTCGGAACGGGTCCTGGCCCTCATGGGCAAGCCCCCCCGGCGGGTCTACGACGCCTTCGCCGAGCGCTTCGAGGAGCTGAACCGCGAGTACGGCCTCAAGCAGTACCTGATCCCCTACTTCATCTCCGCCCACCCCGGGGCGACCCTCGCGGACGCCCTGGAGCTGGCGGAGTACCTCCGGGACTCGGGGTTCTCCCCGGACCAGGTCCAGGACTTCTACCCGACCCCGGGGACCCGGTCCACGGTGATGTACCGGACCGGCCGGGATCCCCTCTCGGGGGAGTCGGTGTATGTGGCCCGGGGCGAGCGGGAGAGGTCCCTCCAACGGGCTCTCTTGCAGTATCGGAAGCCCGAAAACCGCGCCCTGGTCCGGGAGGCCCTGGAGATCCTGGGCCGCCGGGACCTGATCGGCCGGGGACCGAAGTGCCTGGTCGGTGAACGGTGAACCGTGGACGGTAAACGGAGGTGAGGCAAGCGCCGCGGACGCAGTGAACGCAAAGCCTAGTCAGGTACCGCAGGAGAGGCTCACGCCCGTCCACGGTCCACCGTTTACAGTCCACCACCCCGCAGGCTATCCTTTCCCGAAAGGAGTTTCCCATGCCCGAAGCCGCCGTAGCAACCTTCGCCCTCGTGTTCCCCGGCATCGCCCTGATCCTGAAGGAGCGGGTGTCCCTCTTTCGGGAATGGAGCACCGTCATCGTATGCTACGCCGCGGGCCTCATCCTGGGGAATCTGGGCGTCCTGCCCGACCGTGTCGCGGGGGTCCTGGACGGGATCTCCACCGCCGCGGTGGCCCTCTCCATTCCCCTCCTGCTTTTCTCCGTGGATCTTTCGAAGTGGAGGAGCCTGGCGGGCCGCGCGGGGCTCTCCTTCGCCCTGGCGGGGTTTTCCGTGGCCCTGGTATCCGCGGCGGCGGTCTTCCTGGTCCGGCCCGCGGGAGCGGAGTCCTGGAAGCTCTCGGGTCTCTTGGTGGGGCTCTATACGGGGGGCACTCCGAACCTCGCCGCCCTCAAGACGGCCCTGGCGGTGGACCAGAACCTCTATCTGGCGGTGCACGCCTCGGACATCGTCCTGTCCGCGGTCTACCTTTTTTTCGTGATGACCGCCGCAAAACCTCTCCTGGGACGGCTGCTGCCCGCCTACTCGGCCGCCGGAGTCGATGAGGGCGAGATCCGACCGCCCCCTGCGCGCCTGGGGGACTTTG
>JAAYUR010000271.1 GCA_012517645.1 Treponema sp. | reverse complement strand
CGGGCCAGGGTTTCCAGGGTCTTGTTCACCCCCGACGCCACCCTAGGATTGTAGAACCGAGCCTGGACGGTCTCGAAAAGCCCCGAATAGGCCAGTACCGCGAATACCGCGAAGAGGACCACGCTGATGAGGGTGCTCAAAGAGGCTTTCTGGCCTATCGTCATCTGCTTCCTATTCCTGGACAACCGTTCGCGCCGGGCTAGGGAGCCCCGGAACCCAGAAGAGGAGTCTACCCCTTCGCTTCAATATCGGCCGGCGGAACCGGTATCCACACCGGAAAAGCTTCCTTCCGGGGTGTCGCTGTAATCGAGGTACTTCTACAGCCCGCTATAGTATACAAGCACCGCGGGGTTTGGACAAAGGGCCGTGGTCCGGCCTTCCATGGCCCGGGAGCCGCCGAACTTGCGACGCCGGACCTCCCCGGCTATACTGGATTCGCGGAATCATCTTTTTTCAAGGAGCCGAGGAGTCGGATGAGGATTCGCGACCTGAGTTTGAAGGCGAAGGTGCTCAGCATCACCCTTGCGGGAATAGTTGTAATAGCGGTCTTGATCGCCCTGGTGTACATCGGGGACATCGCCAAGCTGGCCTATACCTCGATCCTGGAAAAGAGCCGCATCATCGTGATGACGGCCGAAGCCACCCGGGACGCCATGGCGGCCAAGCTCGACATGGGTGTCCTCCGGGACCTGGAAGAGCTGGCAGCGGAGGGAGATCGGGAGAAGATCCTCGCCGCGGTGCCCATCCTTTCCGCCATAGACGTAGCCAGCCGGAACGCGGAATCGAACCGATACCTCCTACGGGTGCCGAAGTTCTCCCCCCGGAACCCCGTGAACGCCCCCGCGGGACCGGAAGTCGAGGCCCTGAAAGCCCTGGAATCGGGCACCCTGGAGGAGTACGTCATCCGGGATCGCTTCCAGGTCCGGTACTTCCGCCCCATCCGCCTGACCCGGGAATGCATGATCTGCCACGGGGATCCTGCGGGCTCCCGGGACCCGGTAGGCGGAATCCGCGAAGGCTGGAAGGTAGGGGAAGTGCACGGAGCCTTCGAGATCATAAGTTCCCTGGGCGCGGCGTCCGAGGCGAGATCCCAGGCGATCCGGAACATCGCCGCCTTCACCTTGACGGTGATGGCCCTCCTGGGCGCCAGCCTCTTCCTGATCGTCCGCCTTGTGTTGCGGCCCCTCGGGGGATATGTCCAGGCCTTCGAGCGCTCCGCGGGCGGCGACCTGACGGTCCGGGCCTCCGTAAGCGCCCGGGACGAGATCGGACGGGTTGCGGATTATTTCAACGACTTCATCGGGACCTTGGAGTCCATGGTCCGGCTGGTCAAGACCGAGTCCGACGGCGTGGGAGCAATCTCCCTGGACTTGGCCGCCAGCTCGGAGGAAACCGCGGCCAGCCTCCATGAGATCCGCACGAACACGGAACACATGAAGGACAAGATCGTGCGCCTGGACGGGGAGATCGCCGACAGCGCCTCCTCCGCCCGGGATCTTCGGGACTACATCGGCCGGCTGGCCGAGCTCATCCAGAACCAGGCCGCGGCCATCACCCAATCCAGCGCCAGCATCGAGCAGATGTGGGCGTCCATCAACAACATCGCCAAGACCGCGGAGGAGAAACTTCGGATCTCCACGGAACTGGAAGCCACGGCCCAGGGCGGCCAAGCGGAGATGGAGGAGACCGAGCAGGTGATCAAGAAGGTCGCCCAGTCCGCGGGGGTCATCCTGGAGATGATCGAGATCATCCAGGGCATCGCCTCCAAGACCAATCTCCTGGCCATGAACGCCGCCATCGAGGCCGCCCACGCGGGAGAATACGGCAAGGGATTCGCCGTGGTGGCCGACGAGATCCGGAGCCTCGCGGAATCCAGCGCCGAGAGCGCCGCCCAGATCACCCACTCCCTGAGCGAAGTCATGGGGTATATCAAGGTCTCCGAGGCCAGCACCGAAAAGACCGGCGTCGCCTTCTCCCAGATCGTGGAGCAGATCAAGAACGTCGCGAACTCCATGTCGGAGATGAAGAACACCACCCATGAGCTATCCGTCGGAGCGCGGGAGGTCCTGGAAGCCCTGGGCACCCTGGTGAGCACAACCGAGGAGGTCAAGGGATCCAGCCGGGAGATGAACGACCGGGTGGCGGCCATCTCGGACGCCATGGGCCGCATGTCCGACTACTCCTCGGAGACCAAGAACGGCATGGAGGAGATCACGATCGGCATCAACGAGATCTACAAGGCCGCGGAGGCCATATCCCGGGCGGGCACGGAAAACTCCGAATCGGTGCGGCGCCTGCGGGAACTGGTGGCGCGCTTCAAGGTGTCCGAGACGGCCGCCTCGGGGACGCCGGGGGACATACGGGAATCGCCGACAGGGAGGAACGCAACATGAAACACGGTTACGGAGATCGCATCGCCCGGGCTGCCGCCGCCATACCCCCGGAATTCAGGCCATCCAGCGCCGTCATCCTGGGTTCCGGACTTTCCGGCATCGTGGAGGGGCTGGGCTACAAGGAAATACCCTATTCCGAGATCCCCGAATTCCCGAAGCCCACGGTGCAGGGGCACAAGGGAATTCTGTGCCTCTCCAAGGACGCGGCGATCCTGGCCGGACGCTTTCATTACTACGAGGGTCATCCCATGGACGACGTGGTCCTCCCGATTTTCTTCCTGAAAGCCCTGGGGGTGCGGAACCTGATTCTCACGAACGCGGCGGGAGGGATCAACGCCAAGTACGTCCCCGGGGACCTGGTGCTCATCCAGGACCACATCAACCTGATGGGTACGAACGCCTTTATCGGGCCCAATCCCGCGGATCCCTCCGGGAAGCCCCTGGGGGAACGCTTCTTCGACATGAGCGAGGTCTATTCCAAGGAACTCCGGGCCCTGGCCTGGAGCTGCGCGGATAAGCCCCTCAAGGAAGGGGTCTACGCGGGTCTATCGGGCCCCTCCTTCGAGACCCCCGCGGAGATCCGCATGCTCCGGACCCTGGGGGCCGACCTGGTGGGGATGTCCACGGTACCCGAGGCCACGGCCGCGCGCTACCTGGGCATGCGGGTCTTGGGCATATCCTGCGTGACCAACCTAGCCGCGGGGCTCAGCAAGACCCCCCTGACCCACGCGGAGGTGGTGGAGGTCGGAAAGCGGGCGGAATCCGAGCTCAAGGGCCTGCTACTCAAGATACTCGCCAAGCTGGCATGACCGCCTCGGAGCGCCTGACCGCCTCCGCCGCCGAGGCGCTCCGGGAAGCCATAGCGGACGCGGGCGGGAACGAGGTCTTCGCGGCGGGCCGGCTGGACGAGGAAGGCCTCGTGGCGGAGATCACCGTGGCCGCCCGGGGACGCAGGGACGAGGTCCTGGCCCTGGCCTCCTACCTGGACCGGGGGGACGTGATCCTCCACAACCACCCCTCCGGGGTTTTGGAGCCCAGCCAGGCGGACCTTTCCGTGGCGTCCTCCGTCGGGGAGCGCGGGATCGGCTCCTACATCGTGGACAACCGGGTGGAGCGGATCTACGTGATCGCCGAGCCCGCCCGACGCCGGGCCCTGGCGGCCCTGGACGAGGACGAGATCGCCGGGGTCCTGGAACCCGGAGGCAAGCTCTCCCAACGCATCCCCTCCTACGAGCCCCGGGAGAGCCAGGTCGAGCTGTCCCGCCACGTCACCCGGGCCTTCAACGAGGGGTTCATTCTCGCCGCCGAGGCGGGGACGGGGGTCGGCAAATCCTACGCCTACCTCCTTCCGGCCTTCGCATGGGCCGCCCGCAACGGGGACCGGGTCGTGGTTTCCACGGCCACCCTGAACCTCCAACGCCAGCTGATGGACAAGGACATCCCCGTTATCCGGGAGCTCTTTCGCAAGAAGCTCAAGGCCGTGCTGGCCAAGGGGAGGGGGAACTACCTCTGCCGCAACCGGCTGTCCGAAGCCCTGGACGAGGAAGGCCTCCTGGCTGGGGACGAGCACCCCCTGCGGCGCATCGCCGCCTGGGCCGATCAGTCCCCCACGGGGGACCGGGCGGACCTCTCCTTCTGGCCCGACGAGGAGACCTGGAGCCGGGTCCGGTCCGAGGCGGACGCCTGCCTGGGCCTGCGCTGCTCCCGCCGGGGGGATTGCTTCGTTCTCCGGGCTAGACGGGAAGCCGCGGACGCGAACCTCATCGTGGCCAACCATCACCTGCTTTTCGCGGACCTGGCCGCCCGGATGGGAGGGGCGGGGTACGAGGCCGCAGCGGTCCTGCCGCCCTTCCAGGCCCTGGTGTTCGACGAGGCCCACTCCATGGAGTCCAGCGCGGTCAGCTACTTTTCCGAGGAACTCACCCGCTTCGCCGTGCTCCGGGCCCTGGGCCGCCTCTTCCGTACCAAGCGGGACCGCCGGTTCGGGGCCCTGGTTCGGCTTCAGAACCTGAAAGGACTGCCTGCGGATCTCTACGCAAAGGTTCCGGGACAGATCGCCGCGGTGCGGGCCGCGGCGGACGACCTGGACGGCCGGACTGTTTCCCTCCTCGGGTCGGAACCCGCCCTGAGGATCCGCCGCCGGGAACCCGCCTTGGAGGAATCCCTTTTCACCCCCCTGTCCGCCCTGGAGAAGGCCTTGGTTGCCCTGGCCCAGCTCCTGAAGGACCTCTTCGATCCCCTCCCCGAGGAGACCGGAACGGATCCCTCGGTCTACGAGGCCAAGCTCATCCTGAGAAGGCTTTCGGAACTGGCCTCCCTCTGCGCTCGGTTTCGGGAACCCCAGGAGTACCCCGAGTCCGTGCTCTGGATATCCCGGGAGAAGACCGTACGGGGCGAGCCCTTCGCGAAGTACACCGCGACCCCCCTGGACCTCTCGGGAATGATGAACGAGGCGGTCTTCCACCCCTACCGCACCGTGGTCTGCACCTCCGCGACCTTGGCCGTCGGGGGGTCCTTCGATTACTGGAAGCGGCGGGTGGGACTGGCCCGCACGGCCGAGGAGGTGGAAACCGCCGTCTACCCCTCTCCCTTCCCCTACGAGGAGAACGCCCTGGTTGCCCTTCCGGACGACTCCCCGGCCCCGAACGACCCCCGGTGGCAGGCCTGGGTGGACAGGGCGGTTATCCGCCTCCTCGAGGCCTCCGGGGGCCATGCCCTGGTCCTCTTCACGTCCTACGACTCCCTCCGCTCCTCCTACGAGGCCGCCCTGCCCCGCCTGGCCGAGTTGGGGATCACGGCCTTCCGGCAGGGTCAGGACGAGCGGGGCCGGCTCCTGGACGCCTTCAAGGCCGACGCCGCCAGCGTCCTGTTCGCGACGGACTCCTTTTGGGAGGGGGTCGACGCCCCCGGGGACACCCTGCGCATGGTGGTGATCGCCAAGCTCCCGTTCCGGGTTCCTACGGATCCCGTCCAGCAGGCCCGGGCGGAAGCCATCGAGCGCAGGGAGGGCAACCCCTTCCTGGAACTCTCCCTTCCCGAGGCGGTCCTCAGGTTCAAGCAGGGATTCGGACGGCTGATCCGCCATTCCGAGGACCGGGGGGTGGTGGCGGTCCTGGATTCCCGGATCGTCCGCAAGCCCTACGGTCACCAGTTCCTGGAATCCCTTCCCCGGTGCCGCGTGGAAACCGGGCCGCTGGAAAGACTCCGCGGCGAGATCGCCCGGTTCTTTTCCGTCTCCGCCCCCTGAGCCCCCCAAGTATCACTATTCACTATTCACTATTCACCATTCCCTGCTAAACTATTCCCATGCCCATTTTCCGCCTGGAGAATCCGATCCAGCACTATGACTGGGGAACCGCGGATGCCATCCCCGGCCTCCTGGGAATCGACAATCCCGACGGGAAACCCTGCGCGGAACTCTGGATGGGAGCTCATCCCAAAGCTCCATCCATCGCCGAAACCGAGGATGGTCCCGTGCCTCTGGATCGGCTGATAGCCCGGGCTCCCATACCGGCCCTCGGACCTACGGTCGCGGAGCGCTTCGGCCCGGTCCTCCCCTTCCTTTTCAAGGTCTTATCCGCAGCCAAGCCCCTGTCGATCCAAGCCCATCCGCCCCGGTTCAAGGCGGAACGGGGGTTCGCCAAGGAAAACCTGGAGGCCGTCCCCCTGGATGCCCCGGAGCGGAACTATAAGGACCCGAACCACAAGCCGGAAATGCTGGTGGCACTCGAGGATTTCGAGGGGCTCTGCGGGTTCCGGCCGATCCCGGAGATCCTGGGCCTGATCCGGAAGGTGGCGCCCAGGGAGTACGACCAAATCGCGGGCAACCTGGATCGCAACCCCGGCAAAGTGGAACTCTCGGTTCTGTTCTATCGCTTT
>JAAYUR010000333.1 GCA_012517645.1 Treponema sp. | reverse complement strand
GGAGGTCTTCCCGGCGCCTCCCTTGCCGCTGGCTACGGCGATGGTCGTCATGGGGCGTTTCCTCGGACCACGATGGCGCCGAAACGGCAGGCCCGGGCGCACAGCCCGCACCCCGTACAGCGCCCGGCGTCCGACCGGGGAACCGCCACGGTCACCGCCCGGGGATCCTCGGCCAGCCGGGCTTCCGGGAAGTATCCCAGGGCGTCCGGGGCTTCCGCGTCCAGGTCGACCAGGACCGTCTGTCCGCGCTTGGACAGGGCTTCCGCCAAGTGGGCGGCCACGGTGGTTTTCCCGGTGCCGCCCTTGCCGCTGGCCACCGAGATGGTGACCGGGCGATCCATCACGTCGCCGGGTTCTCTTCGGACCGGGGCGAGTCACCCTGCGCGCCGGCCAGGAGATCCTCGGTCCTCTCGAGTTCCGCCCGGAGGATGTCGCGCCGTTCCATCAGCACGTTCTTGATGTTCGTCGCGGCCCCCTCGCCGGCCTGTCCGTACCCGACGGAGAACCATCCCATCCTGCGGCCCAAGCCCCCGCCGAATCCGTTTCCCGATCCGAAGCCCGGCCCCCGGCCCGGTCCGAATCCGCGGCCGAATCCTCTGCCCCTGCCCAAGCCGTATCCCCATCCAGCCCCGCGGCCGGTACAGGCCCCGAGGCCCCTGCCGGTCATCGGGCCGGCTCCGACAGGTCCCGTTCCATCCATTCCAGGCATATTCGCCTCCTCGCGATCGGTTGAGTATCCGCGCCTACGGCGCGATGAAAAGAGCAAATGCTCAAATATCCCTGGGGTTAAAATAAGCATATGCTTATAACACGTCAAGCCCTATCCTGAGGCGGATACCTGGGTTAGCTCTGGCTTTCTGGCGGGTGTCCCGGGGGGTGGACTGTCGTCGCCTATCGGAACCTCAGTTGTAGGCGTCCCGGATCGCGGGGTCCGAGAGGGTGGGCTGGATCCGGGGTTTCCACTCCGGGGCGTTCCAAGTACCCAGCTTGGTGTGCATGTCCAGGTACTTTATGGGGATCGGGTGGGTTCCTACGACGACCTCGACCTTGTATCTCTCCCGGAGGAATCGGGTGAAGTAATCGATGCTTGGGCAGGGGGGGTAGCCCACGACCAGGCCGGTGGCCAAGTGGATGACCGTGGCTCCGTTCTTGACCATCTCCTCCCCGGCGTACTCAATGTTGCCGCCGGGACAGCCCCCGCAGCTGGTGTATCCGACCAGTTCGGCCTCCTGGTCCTTGTACCGGGAGAAGGCCCCTTCCCGGTTCCTCAATGAGCGGAAGCACTTGCCCCCCGCGCAGCTGCGGTACCGGTCGCAGATGATGATCCCGATTTTGGCCTTGCCTTCCATATCGACCCCCTGTCGTCATTTCAGGATAAACCTGAACAGTATTACTGTCAAATGCTCGATTCTTGAGCCTTGCCGCCGTTCCTCGATCCGCGGCCGGGCGCCCGGGATCACCAGATCCGGAGCCTCAGGGTTCGAGAACCGTCGGGCAGGAGGGGTGCCGCATCGGTCTCGGGGAAGCAGGGGAAGAGCCGGTCCCAGGCGGGCGTCGGCAGTCCCGGGGATCGGACGATCGTGTCCAGGATCCGGGCGCGGGAGGCGATTTCCGCGCGGCCCCCCGGGGCAAGGGCGTGCCCGAACATCGCCGCCCGGGCCCCCTCGCCCGCGAGAGCGCTTCGGGGCTTCCCGACGAGGAGGGGCTCCGGAAGTAGGACGAAGGTCCGCAGCCGGGCGGGAGTGATCCGGAATCCCATGCGGCCCAGGGCCGATAAGAGCTCCCGGCAGGCCCGAGTCCCCAGGATCTGGGCGTCCCGGGTGCGGCGAACCCGTTCCTGGCCGCCCCCGGCGGCGTACAGGGCGCCCGCCAGGGGGAAGACCAGGGCCGCGTAGTACAGGAACCAGGTCCGCATGTCCCGGCACTCCCGCGCCGCCAGCCCCGCCTCCGCGAAGGCGGATCGGACCGCTTCGAGGGCGCCGGCCCCGGAGGGGGAATAGGCCCCGAGGGTGGTTTTCCCGATCCGGTCCGTCCCGGGCTTCTCCCGGGTCCGCCCGTCCAGGTAGGCGATGACGGGCCCGTCCCGGTACCCTCCGAAGGCCCCGAAGCCCAGGACCAGCCGATCCTCCCCGGCCCGGGCCGCCTGTTCCGTCAGGTCGTCCAGGTTGTTGCCGATCACCGCCACGGCCCGAGGCGCGGGCAGCCGGGCGACATCCTCCAGGGTGGAAAGGATCTGCCCGGAGCGGACGGTGACCAGGACCAGGTCGTACCGCACCGAGGGGTCGAGAGATTACAGGGCCCGCACGGGGGCGGATTCCTCCAGGTCCAGGAACACGTTGCGGATCCGTAGGCCCCCGGACCGGAGGGCCGCCAGGCGTTTTACCCGGGCCAGGACCGAAACCTCGAAGC
>JAAYUR010000064.1 GCA_012517645.1 Treponema sp. | reverse complement strand
CTGGAGACTCTGTAACCACAGCCCGGCGCGAGCCGGAGGGGTCCGCAAGCGGGTTCTCCAAGTTCATCCCCCTGGTTCCCGCCGAGGGGGATGAGCTCTTCCCGGTTTCGGGGCTGACTTCGCCGGCCGCCCTGGCGGGAAGGGACGTTGAAAGCCGCGGGTCGCTCCGGTCGCCCGACCTGCCCGACATGACCGGCCCCGACGGGGAGTCTGTTGCCGAGGGTCCCTTCGACCCGACGCCGGAGGCTCGGGCGGTTCCGGAATGGAACACGAGCGCGGAGGGCTCGGAGGAGGCTCCCATTCCGGTGCTCCTGCGGAGCGCCGGTACCGGAAAGAGCCCGGATTCGGAAGCCGGGTTCGGTTCGGATGCGGAATCCGAGGTCGGCCCGGTTTCGAGACCTGAATCCGGCCTCCGCCCGCCCCTCCTTTCCGGAGTGGCCGCGGACCCCACGGCGGAGGCGGAGATGCGCCCCAGCCGGGGCTCGCCTTTCGGATCGAGGGCCCCGGGGGCCGGCGCGGCCGCGGACGGAGCGGCAGCCGGCGGATCCTCCGGGGGCCGTCATTCCCAGCCGGTCTTCGAGTCCGTGCCCCCCGCCCCCCGGCGCTCCGCAAAGACCCTCCACGTCGCGGCCTACTCGATGCCCACGGACATTCTCACGGTCTATCCCGACGGCCAGTACTGGGTCATCGACGACAAGACCCGCCGCTCCGCGGACGTCCTCCGGGACACCTTGGCGGAGTTCAACATCGAGGCGGAGGTCACGGGGATCCGGCGGGGCCCGGTGGTCACCATGTTCGAGATCCTCCCGGCCCCGGGGGTCAAACTTTCCAAGATCGTGAACCTCTCGGACAACATCGCCCTGCGCCTGGCCGCCTCCAGCGTCCGCATCGTGGCCCCCATCCCGGGCAAGCATGCGGTGGGCATCGAGGTGCCCAACGACAAACGCTCGGTGGTGAGCTTCCGGGAGATCGTGGAGACCGACGTCTTCCGGGCCGCCAAGTTCGAGATCCCCCTGGCCCTGGGCAAGGACATCGCCGGGGAGGTCCAGATCATCGACCTGACCCAGATGCCCCACCTCCTCATCGCGGGTGCCACGGGGTCCGGCAAGTCCGTCCTGGTAAACTCCATCATCCTTTCCATCCTCTACCGGAAGAGCTGGAACGAGGTGAAGCTCCTCCTCATCGACCCCAAGATCGTCGAGCTCAAGCTCTACAACGGAATCCCCCACCTCCTCACCCCGGTGGTCACGGAGCCCAAGCGGGCCTTCCAGGCCCTCCAGTACTGCATCTGCGAGATGGAGCGGCGCTACAGCCTTCTGGACGGGGTGGGGGTCCGGGACATCAAGAGCTACAACCGCCGGATCAAGGAGCGCGAGTTCGCCGCGGAGACAATGCCCTACATCGTGGTGGTCATCGACGAGTTCGCGGACCTCATGGCCACCACGGGCAAGGAGCTGGAGAGCACCCTGGCCCGCCTGGCCGCCATGAGCCGGGCCGTGGGGATCCACCTGGTCCTGGCCACCCAGCGCCCCTCCATCGACGTGATCACGGGCCTCATCAAGGCCAACATCCCCAGCCGGGTGGCCTTCATGGTGGCCAGCAAGTTCGACTCCCGGATCATCATCGACGCCGTGGGGGCGGAGAAGCTCCTGGGCAAGGGCGACATGCTCGTGTCCACCGCCCAGGACGCCTTCCCGGTGCGCATGCAGGGCGCCTTCGTCTCCGAGGAGGAGGTGGAGCGGGTCGTGGGGCACGTGAAGACCCTGGGCCAGCCGGACTACATCGACGACGAGATCTTCTTCGACGAGGACGAGGAGGACGGAAGTCTCTCCCTCTTCGACGACGAGGGGGACGACCCACTGTTCGACAAGGCCCTGGAGATCGTCCTCCAACAGGGCAAGGCCAGCGCCTCCTACCTCCAGCGCAGGCTCAAGATCGGGTATAACCGGGCCGCCCGCCTGGTGGAGATGATGGAGGAAAAGGGGATCGTGGGCCCCTCCCAGGGCTCCAAGCCCCGGGACGTCATGCGCAACCCCGAGGTGGCCGGCCGTCCGGACGCGGGCCGCCTCCCCCGGGCGGGCTCGGGCCCGGAGCTCGGATTCGGGGAGGGCGGGCCGGACGGGCTCGGCGGGACATCGGGCGGGGACCCGGACGGGGAGGACTGAGGTGGGACTGCGGCGGATCGGCATCCTCGGGGGAGGCCAGCTGGGCCGGATGACCATCGAGGAGGCCCGAAAGTACCCGGCGCACTTCGCGGTCCTGACCCCCGACTATCCCTCGCCGGCGGCGGACCTGGCGGACGAGGTCCTGATCGGCGATCTCTCGGACCCCGAGGCTGTCCTGGACCTGGGCGGCCGGGTGGATGTCGTGTCCTACGAGATCGAGCACGTCCGCGTGGACGCCTTGAAGGAGCTGGAGGCCCGGGGCGTGCCCGTCATCCCGGGAGCCGCGGTCCTCGAGAGCATCCAGGACAAGGGACAGCAGAAGCGGCTCTGGGACGAGGCCGGCCTGGCCCAGGCCCCCTGGGTCGACCTTCCCGACGACCTGGCCTCCCTGCCCGCGGCGGACCGCGCGAAGACCCTCCGCTCCCGGGCCGCGAAAGTCGGGGGTTTCCCGGTGGTGCAGAAGCTCCGCCGGGGGGGGTACGACGGCCGGGGGGTCCGGGTCCTCTACGGCCCCTCGGACGAACCCCTGACCGGGCCCAGCTTCCTGGAGGCCAAGGTCGATTTCTCCAAGGAACTGGCGGTGGTGGTCGTCCGCGCTCCCGGCTCGGAACCGGCAGCCTATCCCTGCGTCGAAATGGTCTTCGATCCCGCGGCCAACCTCTGCGACTCCGTCCGGGCCCCCGCGGACGAGCCCCCGGAGATCCTCCAGTCCGCCCTCCGAACGGCCTTGCGCTGCGTGGAGGCCCTGGACCGGGCGGCCCGGGACGTCTCTCCCGGAGGCGCCGGGGCCGTCGGGGTCTTCGGGGTGGAGCTCTTCCGGACCCGGGACGGGCGGGTCCTGGTCAACGAGGCCGCCCCCCGACCCCACAACTCCGGCCACTTCACCCAGGACGCCTGTTCGGCCAGCCAATTCGAGCAATTTTTCCGGATCCTGGCGGGCCTGCCCCCCGCGTCGACGGAACAGTTCCGGCCCGCCCGGATGTTGAACCTCCTGGGTGCCCCCGGCGCCTCCGGTACGCCCGAGTACGAGGGCCTGGCGGAAGCCCTTGCGGTGCCGGGGGTCACGATCCATCTGTACGGCAAGCGGGAAGTCCGGCCCTACCGCAAGATGGGCCACCTTACCGCGATCGCGGATACGGCCGAGGAAGCCGCCCTGAAGGCCGAAACCGCGCGGTCCCGGCTTCGGATCCTAGGGGGCCGAGGAATTCCTCAACCGGGTCTGCGGTAGGATCCGATCGCACCCGATTCCGGCCGTTTGCCCCTTGATCGAATAACAAGGTTCGTAACACCAAGAAGGGCATGCTATACTACTCCGCATCGAAACAAGGAGTCCCCTTGCGCCCCGACGCTGTTTCAGTTCGACCCGGACATCCGCGCCCGTTCGGGGCCCAAGCCCTGGACGGGGGCGTGAACTTCGCCGTCTTTTCCCGCAACGCCCTGGCGATGACGCTCTGTCTCTACGATTCCCCGGAGGACGGGGAGGCGATGATGGAGATCCGCCTGGACCCCCATCAGAACCGGACGGGGGATATCTGGCATGTGCTCGTGGAGGGGCTAAAGCCCGGCGCCCTCTACCTGTACCGCGCGGAGGGTCCCTTCCTTCCGGAGCGGGGATTCCGCTTCAATCCCAACAAGGTCCTCCTGGATCCCTACGCCAAGGCTCTTACCGGGGAGTTCACCTGGGATCTCTCACGAGCCCGGGCCTACATCCCCGACAGGCCGGAGGCGGACCTGAGCTTTTCCGAAGAGGACGACGCGGCCTATGTGCCCAAGTGCGTGGTGGTGGACGACGAATTCGACTGGGAAGGGGATCGCCCCCTCAACTATCCTCTTCGGCACTGCGTGATCTACGAGGCCCACGTCCGGGGACTCACGGCGCATCCTAGTTCCGGGGTGGAGAATCCCGGAACCTACCGGGGCGTGATCGAGTCGATCCCTCGGCTCAAATCTCTTGGAATCACCAGCCTGGAGCTGCTGCCTGTACAGGAGTTCGACTCCCTGGACAATCCCCGGAAGAACCCCCGAACGGGGGAACGGCTTCGGCAGTACTGGGGCTACAATACCTTGGCCTTCTTCGCGCCCAAAAGCACCTACGCCAGTTCCCGGATTCGCGGCGCCCAGGTCGCGGAGTTCAAGGAAATGGTGAAGGCCCTGCATCGGTCCGGGATCGAGGTGATCCTGGACGTGGTCTTCAATCACACCGGGGAGGGGAACGAGCTCGGCCCTACGGTATCCTTCCGGGGGTTGGACAACTCGATCTGGTACATCCTGGACGAGGACCCTCGGTACTACAAGAACTTTTCCGGGTGCGGGAACACCCTGAACTGCAACCATCCGGTGGTTAGAAACTTCATCCTGGACTGCCTGCACTATTGGGTCGTCGAGATGCACGTGGACGGGTTCCGCTTCGACCTGGGCTCCATCCTCGGGAGGGACTCCAAGGGACGGCTCCTGGAGAATCCCCCGGTGATCGAGCAGATCGCGGAGGATCCCATCCTGCGGCAGACCAAGATCATCGCGGAGGCCTGGGACGCCGGAGGCGCCTACCAGGTCGGAAGCTTCCCGGGCGGCCGTTGGGCGGAGTGGAACGACCGATTTCGGGACGACGTGCGAAAGTTTTGGCGCGGCGACCATCACGAGGTCCGCAACTTCTGCACCCGGATCACAGGCTCATCGGACCTGTATCTTCGGGACGGCCGAAAACCGTTCCACTCGATCAACTACATCACGAGCCACGACGGGTTCACACTGCATGACCTGGTCACCTACGAGCGCAAGCGGAACCTGGATAACGGCGAAGGCGAGGCGGACGGCCACGACGCGAACTTCTCCTGCGGGTACGGGGTGGATGGACCTACCGAGGACCCCGGCATCCGATCCGTACGGGCCCGGCAGGCGCGGAACTTCCTGGCCACCCTCCTTCTATCCATCGGAACCCCCATGCTCCTTGCGGGCGACGAATTCCTCCGCACCCAGGGCGGGAACAACAACGCCTACTGCCAGGACAACCCCGTGTCCTGGATCGACTGGTCCCTGGCGGACGAGAACCGGGACCTGGTCCGTTTCGTCCGGGAGTTGATCGCGTTCCGGATGCGGCATCCGGCGTTCCGGCGCCCGGAGTTCTTCACCGGTAAGGACGCCAACTACAACGCCATCCCGGATATTTCCTGGTATGACCCCTCCGGAAAGGCCCCGGACTGGGCCCGGATCGACCGGGTGATCGCGGCCCGGATCGACGGTTCCCGGGCGGATATCGTGGCGGATCGGGACGACAACGACTTTTTCTTGATGTTCAACGCTTCCGAATCCGCGGTTAGGTTCCGGATCTGTCCGCCGCCGCCGGACACGCGCTGGCACGCGGCTGTGGATACCTCTCGGCCCTCCCCGGAGGACATTCGGGAGCCCGGGACCGAGCCCGTCCTCTCGCCTCAGGACGAGTGCCTCCTTGCTCCGCGCAGTCTGGTCCTCCTTCTTGCCCGGGATCCCGCGGCGCTGTCCTAGCAGGGTGGTGGATTATTCCCGGCACATCAACATCTTGCCGGGCAGACTCCCTGCGCCGGCTTGATTCGCGGGTCCGGTATTCGTACCTTATCCTCATGCGCGGGAAGAACAAGGATACATTGGAGCGTTCCTACAGGGCGGGGATGAGATCCCTCGCCCGACACGACTCGCAGTCCGCTCTAAGGCTTTTCCGCGCCGCCGTCGACGGATGCCCCCCCGACAGCCATGCGGCCCTTGCCCGGTACTTGTACTGGCTGGCGATACCTCTGTTCCGGCTCGGGAGGTCCGAGCTTGCGGTGAAAAGCCTCGTATCCGCGCAAAAGCTGAAGCCCCGAGGAGCTGCCCGAAGGCTCTATCGGCACATGGTCAACGGGTACGGGATGGTATCCACTGGCTGCATGGACAAGGACGACTTTCGGGCCTTCTTCAGCATCCAGCTGAGGCGCTATCTGAGCTCTCGCCCCGGAGGTCGGTTCCGAACCGAGGCGGAACGGGACGCCGTTGCTCGAATCATCGCCGACGCCTGGCTGAGACTCGTCGGCGCGGAGTCCCTGTCCGGGAGATCCTGCTCCGACAAACTCGAGCTGTTCCAGGCCTTCGAGATACCCTTCCCCTTTAGATTCCTGGACAGGGCCAAGGTCCTGCCGGGGAATTTCCGCCGGAGATCTCTCCAGAGGCCCGACGATCGGTGTTCCTGCGGGTCCGGCCTTCCCTACCGACAGTGCTGCGGGCGCACGCAGCCTTCTTTCGGCATGGAAAGTGGATCGTTTTGATACGGTTTTTGCCCTGTTCGTACCGACCGTGTGGAAAAGAAACATACGGGCATCCCTTCCCCTTCGAAGGGTTGGATGGGATCACCAAACCGCCCCGGAAAGGCCGATCGATTAATCGTATTAAATCTTGTTGGTAAAATAAATAAACACCTTGCTGTCGAAGCTTGTCATCCCGGCTTCTCATTTTCGACGGGTGTCTCCTGGTTTGGCACGAACCTTGCTATAAGAGGGTCGGGAGGAATCATGAAGACTGCTGCCGCCCGCAAGAACATCCGTTCCACCGAACTAACCAGCGACGAGAATATACTTTCCCTGTACCTCAAGGAAATCAACCGCATTCCCCTTCTCACCCGGGAGCAGGAGGACGCTTACGCGAGGGCGGCCGCCCGGGGCGAGCAGGCGGCGAAGGACATGCTCGTAAAGTCGAATCTCCGGTTCGTGGTGAACATCGCGAAGAAGTACCAGAACCAGGGTCTGCCCCTCTCGGACCTGATCAGCGAGGGGAACATCGGCCTGATCAACGCGATCGAGCGCTACGACGTGGACAAGGGATATCATTTCATTTCCTACGCGGTCTGGTGGATTCGACAGGCCATCCTTAAGGCGGTCTGCGAGAAGAGCCGGATGATCCGCCTGCCCCTCAACCGGGCGAACGAGTTGGTCCAGATCGAAAAGGCCCGTAAGTTCGTAAGCGGAGGCCTGTCCGAAGATGGCGAGATCCGGGAGATCGCCAAGATGCTGGATATGGACGCGGATCACGTAGCGGACTTGGTCAATGTCTCGCGGGATCTGATATCGCTGGAAACCCCGGTGTTCGACGAGAGGGACTCCTCCGTGGTAGGGGACTTTGTGGAAAACGAAGCCTATGTTTCCCCGGAGAATGTGGCCATCGTGAACAGCCTGAAAGAGGACATCAACGCCGTGCTTCGGACCTTGACGGAGAAGGAGCGGGAGGTCATTCAATACCGCTTCGGGCTGAACGGTCGTCGGGCGATGTCCCTCAAGGAGATCGGAGAGCGGTTCTCCCTGACCAAGGAGAGGATCCGTCAGATCGAGAAAAACGCCTTGAAGCGCCTGTCCCAGTCGAACCGCTCGGAGATCCTGGAGAGCTACGTAGCCTGACGGGTCGTTCTAGAAGGCCTCTCGGCCCGTTCTTGGGTCGCGTAGGGACTCCGGAATTATATATAGGACGGCCGCCGTACGGCGGCCGTTTGGTTGTACGCTATCGGGGCGGAAGGTTGACAACAGCCTCGGTTTTTCGTATCATACTACTGCGCGCACCGCGCGTACCGAGGCGCGCCCGGAAGGGCCCCTCTTCAGGGAGCGCGGCTTGAGCGGTCGTTCGATAGGGACGACTCAGCGCCGGGCGAGCGACCGTCGTATACCGGTATTACCCGAGCTTCCCAAGCTCGTGAAGTGGGTTCGACTCCCATCGGTCGCTCGAACGGCGCTGCATCGCTCAATCCGCGTTCCCTCCACAACCCGAGCTTTTAGGCTCGGTTTTTTTGCGACGAGCCCCATGCGGCTGGATCCGGAATACCTACGCGAAATTCTCGGCCAGCGTCCGCTCGTTGCCGCTATGCCGGCATCGCGCCGATGTCTTCTCGGAACCAGACCCCCTCGAAGCGGATTCTCCGCACCGCGGTCAGGCCGTGCTCCCGGGCCTCGGCCAGGTTCCGCCCCAATCCCACCGCGGTGAAGCAACGGCCTCCTCCGGTGACCAGGCGCCCGCCCGGATCCCGAAGGGTCGATGCATGGAAGAGAAGGTTCCGGCCGGGGACGTCTTCGGGAAGGAATTCCACGGGGATTCCCTTGGGATACGGCCCCGGGTAGCCCGGGGCGGCGGCCACGAATCCGCAGGCCCAGGCTTCGGGAGGGGACGCCGCTGCGTCCGCAGTTCCCGGGTCGAGCCGTCCGGATGCCGCGGAGCCCAGGAGGGTTCCGAAGTCGCCCCTCAGGACGGCCAGGAGGGATTGGGTTTCGGGATCCCCGAACCGGACGTTGTACTCCAGGAGCTTCGGACCGTTGGAAGCGGCCATGATGCCGAAAAAGAGGATCCCCCGATAGAGCAAGCCTTCCTCCTCGAGCCCCCGGAATGTGGGGAGGATCACCTCGTTCTCGATCCGTCGGAGGAGGCCGGAATCCGCGAAGGGGACGGGGCACAGGGCTCCCATGCCTCCCGTGTTCGGGCCGAGGTTCCCGGGCAGGGGTTTCTTGTGGTCCCCGCAGGGCGGGAGCACCGTGTACCGGGTTCCGTCGCAGACCGCGAAGACCGACAGTTCCCGGCCGGTCAGGAATTCCTCCGCCAAAAGGACGTCGCCGCCGAGAACCGCGGTCCCGAAGGCCAAGAGTTCCGCGGGATCCGAGGATTCCAGGACTCCCTTGCCCGCGGCCAGTCCGCTCTTCTTGAGGACCCGCTTGCCTTCGGTCCGGTCTATGTAGTCCCGAAGCTCCCTTTCGGTCCGGAGGACCTCCGTCCGGGCCCGGGGTATTCCGTGCCGCTCCGCGAAGGCTCGGGCGAAGTCCTTGCTGGATTCCAGACGGGCCGGAACGGCTCCGGGTCCGAAGACGGGATATCCTTCCCGGCGGAGAAGATCCGCGAGCCCCGCGGCCAGGGGATCCTCCGGGCCGATGACGACCAGATCGGCCCCGCGTTCCCGGCAGGACCGGACGACCGCGCCCCCGTCGTCCGGGTTGAGCGATAGGTTCTCCGCGATCTCGGCGGTGCCCGCGTTTCCGGGGGCGCAGAGCACGCGGTTGCCCTCGGCGCCGAGGCGCAGGGCCAGGGCGTGTTCCCGGGCGCCGGAGCCGATCACCAGGACGGTCATGGACGATCTCCCCGGGCGCTGTTCCGGGACAGGTCGTCCAGCATGCCCAGGACGACCTCCCGGTAGAGCCGGTGCTCAAGGGCGTGAACCCGGGATTCCAAATTCTCGAAGCTTTCTCCGATCCGGCGCCTGAGGCCCTCCTGGCGGAGTATCCGGCCGGTGTCCATGCCCTCGTCCACAAGGTGGATCGTGGCTCCGAAGGTTTCCTCGCCGGCGTCCCAGGAACGGCGGAGAGCGTCCAAGCCCGGGTAGGCGGGCAGGAGGGCGGGGTGGACGTTCAGGATTCGCCCGGCCCTGGGACGGACAAAATCCGGGGACAGGATACGCAGGAATCCGGCCAGGGCGATCAGGTCCGCGCCGGCTTCCGAGAGCAGGGCCGCGATCTCCGCTTCCGCCTGGGCGCGGGAGCGGCCCGCATAGGATACGTGCCGGGAGGGCACGCCCAGGCGTCGGGCTCGTTCGAAGGCGCCCGCCCCGGCCCGGTCACAGATCAAGAGGACGCACTCGTGCTCCGTGGGCTCCAAGGCCCGGACCAGGGCCTCGAAGTTGGAACCCGAGCCGGAGGCAAGGACCGCCAGCCTAGGCACGGACCAGCTCTCCCATCGGGAAACAGGGAATCCCGCGGTCCCGGCAGAAGTCCAGGACCGCCGAAGCGTCCTCGGCCTTGACCACGAAGGCGATGCCGACGCCCAGGTTGAAGACCCTCCGCATCTCCTCCTCGGGGATTCCGCCGCCCCGCTGAATCCTGTCGAAGATCCCGGGCCGGGGCCAGTCCCAGGTGAATCGGGCCTTCAGCCCCGTCGGGATGACCCGCTCGAAGTTGGCTTCCAGGCCCGAGCCGGTGACGTGGGCCGCGGCCAGGAGCTTTCCGGTCTCCCGGAGCAGTCGGAGCTCCCGGACGTAAATCCGGGTGGGGGTAAGGAGTTCTTCCCAGGCGGTCCGGTCGTCCTCGGGCACGCACTTGCGGGCCAGGGAGTATCCGTTGGAGTGCACCCCCGAGGAGGGAAGACCCAAAACGGCGTCCCCAGGCCCTATGCGCGGAAGGTCGGGCAGCAGTTCGGACTTCTCCACGACCCCTACGCAGAACCCCGCGAGGTCCAGGTCTTCCGGGCCGTAGACGTCGGGCATCTCCGCGGTTTCCCCGCCGGCCAGGACGCAGTCCGCCTCCTCGCAGCCCGCCACCACCCCCCGGATAACGTCCTGGAGTACCTCGTTCCGGATACGGCCGCAGGCGATGTAATCCAGGAATGAGATCGGGTCCGCCCCGCAGACCGCGAGGTCGTTCACGCTCATGGCCACCAGGTCGATCCCGATGGTGTCCCAGCGCCCCAGCTTCTTGGCCACCAGGAGCTTGGTGCCTACGCCGTCCGTAGTGGAGAGAAGGATCGGTTCCCGCCTTCCTTTTAGGTCCAGGGGTACGCCCCCGGCGAAGCCCCCGATGCCCTTGGACACGGCCCTGGAAGGCAGGCCGCGTATGAAGTCGGCGAAGGCGTCTCCGGCGTCGATGTCCACGCCGGCCTTCTTGTAGCTGTCTATGGGCATGTAGCGTCCTTTCCCTCCCCGTTTCGGATGGGGCAGGGGTAGTCTCCGTCAAAACAGGCGTAGCAGTATTCCGAGGGCTCCGCCAGACGGCTCTTCAGAAGATCTGTGGTGAGGAAGCGCACGGTATCCGCCCCGACGTGGCGCGCGATTTGTCCGGGGTTCATCCGGTTGGAGATGAGCTCGGATCGATCCGGGATGTCGATTCCGTAGCCGCAGGGGCCGGTCAGTTCCGGGGCGGAGAGGCGGAGATGGACTTCCCGGGCCCCGGCCTCCTTGAGGAGTCCTACGATCAGTCGGCTCGTGGTTCCCCGAACCAGGGAGTCGTCCACCAGAACCACCCGGCGTCCGCCAACAATCTCCGGTACCGGGTGAAGCTTCATGCGGACCGCGAATTCCCGCTCCGCCCGGGTGGGCAGAATGAAGGATCGGCCCGCGTAGTGGTTACGGGTGATCCCGAACTCGAAGGGGATACCCGCCCGCCGGGCGTAGCCTAGGGCAGCCAGGTTCCCCGAGTCGGGAACCGGCACCACCAGGTCCGCCTCCACGTCGTCCCTCTCCGCCAGGGCCTCCCCGAATCGCTCCCGTGCCGCGTGCACGGATTCCCCGAACACCCGGGAATCCGGCCGGGCGAAGTAGATCAGCTCGAAGACGCAACGCGCTCGGCGCGGGGCGGGAGGAAGGAAAAAGGACCGTTCTCCATCCTCGTCCACAAGGACCACCTCACCGGGCAGAATCTCCCGCTGGGAGATCGAGGGACCCAGGGCGTGGAGGGCGCAGGTCTCGCTGGCGACGTACCGAACCCCGTCCTTTTCCGCGATGTGGAGGGGCCGGAAGCCCCAGGGATCCCGGACCGCCGCCAGCGTGTCTCCCCAGAGCATGCAGAGACTGTAGGCCCCCTCCAGGGGGGCCAGGGCGTCCCGAAGGATGGCCTCGATCCCCCGGGCCCGGCTCCGGCTGATGAGGTGAAGGATGAGCTCCGAATCCGAGGAGGACTGAAAGATAGCGCCCTCCCGGGTCAGGGCCGCACGGAGGGCGGCGGAGTTCGAGATGTTCCCGTTGTGGGCTAACGCGACACTTCCCTTGGAGCATTCGACGGCCAACGGCTGGGCGTTCCGGATACCGCCCCCGCCCGCGGTGGAGTACCGGACGTGCCCGATCCCGCCTGTGGATGCGGCCGTGCCCGACAGCCATGCGTCCGCGGCTCCGGATACCATGCCCAGGCGCCGATCCACCTTGTGAGCTCCGCCCTCGGTCCAGACGATGCCGGCGCTCTC
Source organism: Treponema sp. (assembly GCA_012517645.1). Lineage (GTDB taxonomy): Bacteria > Spirochaetota > Spirochaetia > Treponematales > UBA12059 > JAAYUR01. The sequence continues at coordinate 1,536 of JAAYUR010000064.1, read as the reverse complement.
TTGCCCCCTGTGCTGGAGGGCGAAGAGCATGTAAAAGAGTGCCGAGGGGACGTCCAGGGGGGCGGAAGAGCGGATACCGGCTACTCCGCAGTGGTGAAGAAGGGAAGAGGGGTTACGGGGTTCCACGGGCGTTTCTAGCACGACCCGTCCATGCCCGTCAAGGCGAGACAGGGTAACCCGTCGAGTTCCTAGGGAGCCGATTCCGCTTCCGGCGGTCCCGGCGGTTCGACAGGAAGGCCGGGCGTCCCCGGAAGAGTGCCCGGCCCACGAATGTAGGTGAAGTTCCTCATAATACGAAGGAGGATATCCAACTGGCGCTTGCCCTCGGCCACTTGGCCCAGGATCTCCTTGTTACGGGCTCCTCCCAGGGTTCGGATGTTGGTTACCAGATCCGGGCTAGGACGGCGGTAATCCGTAAGCAAGTCCCCCATGGCTTCCCCGAGCATCTGGAAAAGGCGGGTCTCGTCCTCGCAAATTTCCCGGGCCCTCTGGTTGATCGCGTCCACCAGGCGATTCAGGAACTGGGATACGTCCTTGCCTCGGCGCATCTCCTCCACATACCGCTTCATCGCGACGATGCTGATCCGGCCGTTGCCCCGAAGAGAGGCCTCGAACTCGTCGATACGGCCCGCCGAGCGTTCACACTGGTAGATGATGTTGGCGAGGTTGTTTTGGAACCCCTTGTTGTCGAAGTAGCCTTCCACCAGCAGGCGCTTTACAGGCTCCTTGATCTCTTTCTCAAAGTTGTTGTGGACGAAGGTTTTGAGGATTCGCAGAGGCTTAATGTGAGTGAACCCGTTGGGACTTTCCCGTCTGAGATACGCGTCCTCCTCCTCGTCGTAGCCGTCCACCGGAGCTACTTCCGTGCCCTTGAAAAGGGCGTCGATATCCGTGGATATCGCGTTTTCGTGCTGTTCCCTCTGGAGTCGTTCCCGGTCCTTCTCGTAGTGAGTGACCATGCGGCGCCGGTACCGCTCCACGTAGTCGTTCGTCTCCCGCACCAAAGGAGGATCGTATGCGGGATCCGACTTCAGGGCGCGGATGAGGGAAAGCAAGACATCCCGGTGGAGGCGAAGGGCCAAACCCTTGTTCAGGGCGGAGAAAATCTTGTCAAGCTTCTGCCGCAGGGTGGAGACCGGGGTCTGGGGAGTCTGGCGCTCCAGGATGAGGAGGAGATTCTGGGAGAGGCTCTCCCCGAAGCTGAAATCTCCTAGGATGTAGTAGAGATCCACGAGTTCAGGCAGAACCTTCTCTCCCTCCGCAGGGCGGAAATCCGGACGATACCCCGGATTGTCCATATTGGCTCCCGGATCGAACAGCCCTATGATCCGATCCCAGTCGAAGCGGCAGATGTCGGAGAATTGTTCAACTTCCGCGAGCTCACGGTCCAGATCACTTATCGATAAAGAGTCCACTTGGTGAATGAATTCCTTGAATTCCCGGCCGATGGCCTCGAACTCCTCATCCTCCTTAACGGCGTTCGCGATGCGGGCTTTCATCCCTTCGTAGACGAAGGACGCCTTATTCTGCCGGATT
>JAAYUR010000291.1 GCA_012517645.1 Treponema sp. | reverse complement strand
GAAATGGTAGGCCGTGAATCCGTAGGGCCGGGCCAGGAGGTAGGCGACCTGTCCGCCCTTCAGGTCCTCGGACAGAGAAGAATAAAAGCGGCTGAACCCGAAGATCGAGATCTCCGCCACGATGAAATACCAGATCATCCCGGCCCGGTCGTATCCGGATATCTCCGCCTGGGTGGAATATACGGCCGACCAGATCCGGGAGAAGACGAAGACGAAGAGGCCGAAGGTCAGGAGGCTTCCCGCGAAGGCCGTGGGGTAGGCCAGGCGGCTCCGGAGGCTGACGAGGGCCGCGGTGGCGTACTTCCGTAGGGCGGACGCAAGCGTCCCGGGGCTTCCCGGGGTCCCTCCGTCCGCCGGGTCTGGCCGGCGGCTCATGATTCAAGGCCCCCGCCGGCCCGGGCGGCGCGTCGGGCCTCCGCCTCGGTCCGCCCACCAAAGACCTCGGCGATGATGTCCTCCAAGGGCTCGTCCTCGACCGTCAGGTCCAGGACCTCTCCCAGGTTGACGAGGGCGCGGATGACGTCCTGGAGATTGTGCTTTCGCGTGTCCACCACGAAGCTCCCGGCGTCCTCGGTTTTCTTGACGGGCGGGAGCCCCGGGAGGTCCAGGTTCACAGGGCGCGCGTACTTGACCCCGATGTACTTACGGGCCAGGGCCCGGTGCTTGAGGGTCTTCATTGACTCGTCCACCACCACCGCCCCGTGGTGGATGATGATCGCCCGTTTGCAGATCTTCTCGATGTCCCCGATGTCGTGGCTGGTCAGGAAGATGGTCACCCCGTCCCGGGATCTCAGCTCCCCCAGGAGGGCGCGGATCTCCCGCTTCACCACCACGTCCAGGCCGATGGTGGGCTCGTCCAGGAAGAGCACCCGGGGGGCGTGCAGGAGGCTGGCGGCGATCTCGCAGCGGATCCGCTCCCCCAGGGAGAGCTTGCGCACCGGGACGTCCATGTAGGCCCCGATCCCGAAGCGCTCCACCAGGTCGGCCCTTCGGCGCGCGAGGTCCGCGGGCGGTACTTCGTAGATCGCCCCCAGGAGGCGGAACGAATCCGAGGGCGGCAGGTGGAACCAAAGCTGGCTCTTCTGGCCGAAGACGGTCCCGATGCCCATGGCCAGGCGGGTCCGGTCCTTGCAGGGGTGGAGCCCCAGTACCCGGGCGCGGCCGGAGCTGGGCGTCAGGATGCCGGTGAGCATCTTGATGGTCGTGGACTTGCCCGCTCCGTTCGGGCCCAGGAAGGCCACGACCTCACCCTCTTCCACGGAAAAGGAGACGTCCCGGACGGCCGGGACGGCGCGGTACTCGGGACGGACCAGGGCGCGAAGGGAGGAACCGAGTCCTTCCCCTCGAACCCGGGTGCGGAACGTCTTTGAAAGTCCTTCGACGGCGATGACGGACACGGCGACCTCCCGGTGCGCTCCCCTCCGGCCGCGGGACGGCCGGGGATCGGGGTTGGGTTGTCGAGACTCCGTCCTCGGGCTTTTCTCCCGTGGGTGTGTCGGGCGGCATTCGCCCGCCGGCGCCGCTCGGACCAT
>JAAYUR010000088.1 GCA_012517645.1 Treponema sp. | reverse complement strand
GTCGATGGGGGAGTCGAGGTCGGGGTTCCAGACGGGCTTGGGGGTCATGGCCTCGTCCTGGATCCGGCACTCCCGGAGCCCCGCCACGGCGGAGCCCCGGGTGCCGTCCACCTGCATGACGAACAGGTCGTCCCTCCGCACCCGCACGTCCCAGGAGGAGTTGAACTGGCAGACCACTCCGCCTTCAAGCTCGAACGTTCCATAGGCGGAGTCCTCGGCGGTGCAGTCGTATTCCCGGCCGTTTTCGTCCACCCGCTTGGGCAGGTGGACGGCTCCCAGGGCGGATACGGAGCGGATGCTGCCGAAGAGGTTGGAGATCACGTACTGCCAGTGGCAGAACATGTCCAGGATGATGCCGCCCCCCTCCTCGGCGCGGTAGTTCCAGGAGGGGCGCTGGGCGGGCTGGGAAAACCCGTCGAAGACCCAGTATCCGAACTCCCCCCGGACGGACAGGATCCGGCCGAAGAAGCCTGTGTCGATCAGGTACTTGAGCTTCCGGAGGCCCGGCAGCCAGAGCTTGTCCTGGACGACCCCGTTCTTGATCCCCGCGGCCTTGGCGGCCCGGCAGAGGCGGACCGCCTCGTCCAGGGTCGTGGCGGTGGGCTTCTCGGTGTACACCGCCTTGCCCGCGGCGATGGCCTTCAGGATGGCACCGGGCCGAAGGGAGGTGACCTGGGAGTCGAAGTAGACCTGGTTGGCCTTGTCCGAGAGGGCCCCGTCCAGGTCCGTGGTCCAGGACTTGACGCCGTGTTCCGAGGCCAGGGCCTTGAGCTTCCGCTCGTCCCGGCCTACCAGGACCGGCTCCGGCATGATGACCGACCCGTCCCGGGCCCGGATGCCGCCCTGGGCCCGGATGGCCAGTATGGACCGGACGAGGTGCTGGTTGGTGCCCATGCGCCCGGTGACCCCGTTCATCACGATTCCGATGGTTCGCTCGCTCATACGTGCTCCCTGAAAGCCGCGAGGATGCGGCCGAGGTATTCGTCCTGGTCCATGGCCCAGAACCGCCTGGAAAAGATCTCGACTTCCGCGAAACCCCGGAATCCGGCCTTCTCGATCCAGGACCGGATCCGGGGTATGTCGATACAGCCCTCGCCCATGAGGCCCCGGTCCTCGAGCATGTCCTCCAGGGGGGTCTTCCAGTCGCAGACGTGGAAGGCCGCGAGGGTTCCCAGTCTGCCCGCCCGGTCGATCTGGGCCTCCAGCTCGGGGTCCCACCAGACGTGGTAGACGTCCACGGCGACGCACAGGGTGGGGCTGCCGATGCCCTCGCAGAGGTCGAGGGCCTCCCGCATTGTATTGATGACGGACCGGTCCCCGGCGTACATGGGATGGAGGGGTTCGATCGCCAGGTGGACGCCCTCCCGCTCCGCCAGGGCCAGGATCGCCTCGATCCCCGCGCGGACGTGATTCCGGGCCGCCGCGATCCGCACCCTCGGGTGGGCCCCGCAGACCAGGACTAATAAAGGCGCGCCCAGCTCGACGGCGGCGCGGATGAGACGCTCGGTATCCCGTATCCGGGCGGCCCGGGTCTCGGGGTCCGGGGCCGGGAAGAAGCCGCCCCGTACCAGGGATACGGCTTTGAGTCCCGCGGCCCGGATGGCCGCTCCGGCGGCCGCGGGATCCCGGCCCTCCAGGGCTTCCTTCCACACGGAGATGCCCGACACTCCGGCTTCCGAATACTTTCGGATCGCGGTCTCCAGGTCCCAGGGCTTGGTCGTGGCGGTGTGGATGGCCAGGCGGGAGAGGTCGTTCATTCGGCGCCTCCGTCCGGGTCCGGGCCGATGTCGAAGAAGCGCTGGCCGCCCCGGCCCCGGGCGGTCCTATGGATCCACAGGGCCAGCTCCAGGAGGTGGTAGTCCCCCCAGAGGCAGGACTCTCCGTGGGGAACCGGGCTCCCGTCCGCGGACCGGTCCCAGCCGTTGGGGTAGTGGTACACCGCATGCAGAAGCAGTCCCTCGTGGCACGGGTCCTCGGAAAGGTAGGGGGCCGAGAGGACCGAGGCCGCGGTCCGGAGCCCCGCGGCGGTGTACCGGGCTCCGTCGGGATCTCCGGCGGCGGTGAGCCAGGATCCGAGGCGAAGGAGTCCCTGGGCCGCGATGGCCGCCGCGGAGGAGTCCACGGGCTCGACGGGATTCTCCGGGTCCGCGGGCCGGTCCAGGGCTCCCGGGATCTCCTGGAGACGCGGGCCCCCGGTGTCCCAGTAGGGGATCCCGTCCGGGGGTGTGTTCTCGATGTAGAAGTCCGAGACCGCCCGGGCGGTCTCGAGGAACCGGGCGCGCACGGAGGCCGCGTCCGGGAAGTATGTCAGGCCGCAGTCCGACACCTCCGCGTCCGATAGGCCCGCGGCGAACTCCAGCTCCTCCGCATAGCCCAGGATGATCCAGGCCAGGCCCCGAGTCCATGTGGTGAAGGGAGAGTAGCCTTGCTGGCTGGAGGGGCAGCGGTAGCTTCCGTTCACGGTATTGAACACGGACTCGTGGGCCACCCGTCCCCGTACGTCCCATCGATCCCGGCCCGTCCCGAAGTAGACGTTGTACCGGGCCGTCGTCTCCGCATGGGCCAGAAGCCGGCCCAGGAGATTCGCCTTCGAGTCCTGCTCGCCCAGAAGGAGATGGCCCAGGCGGTACCCCAGGGCCAGGCTCCGTAGGGAGCGGATGGTGTCCGCGAAGAGGCTGTGGGGTCCGTTGAAGGAGCGGATGAAGCCCAGATTCTCCGGAAGGGCCGTCCAGCGGGCCGCCTGGACCGCCCCGGAGACTTTCAGAGCCAGGGCGTAGCAACGACGCTCCCAGAGATCCGCCGGGAAGATCTTCTCATGGGCTTGGCGCAGGAGGGTTCCGTAGGTGCTGACGTTGTTGAATCCGTGGTCGTGGACCCCTGTGTGGGTCAGGTGGGGGGCCATGTACCGAAGGGTCCGGGAACGTCCGTACTCGAGGTGCCAGGGGTCCCGGGTCGCCTCGAAAACCAGGAGGGGCATCCCGAACTGGAAGCCCTGGGTCCACTCGGTCCAGCCCCGGGCGGTATACCGTCCCGAATCGGTGAACACCGGCGCCCCGGAACCGGGCGTCCAGCGCTCGGACAGGGCGCGGATCTTGACGTCCGCCGCCCGGAATGCGCGGCTACACAGTCCGGACAGATCGGACAGGCCGGGAGCGTTCGCGGTATCGATCATCCGTCTATCCCTTCCGCGGCCCGTCAGAGCCGCGAGACGTGGAACCCGCCGTCCACATCGAAGATTCCTCCCGCGGAGAAGGGGAAGGCCCCCTCAAGGAGGGCCCGGACCGCCCGTCCCACGTCCTCGGGGGTACCCCACCGACCCTGGGGCACCAGGCCCTGGGCGATGAGGGCGTCATACTTTCCCTTGACTCCGCTGGTCATGTCCGTGAGCATGATGCCGGGCCGGACTTCGTAGACCGGGATGCCCTCCGGGGCCAAGCGGGCCGCCCAGAGCTTGGCGGCCATGGAAAGCGCGGCCTTGGACATGCAGTAGTCCCCCCGGCTCGTGGAGGCCGTTTCCGCGGAGATGGAGGTGACGAAGACGACCTTTCTTCCCCCGGGAAGCGGGGTATCCCTCGGCCCGGAGAGCCAACGACGCGCCACATCCCGGGTCACGAAGTAGGGTCCCCGGACGTTCGTGTCCATCAGCTCCTGGAAGGATTCCTCCGAGGCTTCCAGTATGTCCGCCCGAACCCGGGGGGCGATGCCGGCGTTGTTCACCAGGGCGTCCAGGGTCCCGAAGGCGGAGAAGACCTCCTCCGCCAGGCCGCGGCGGGCCGCGGGGTCGGACAGATCCGCGCGGAAGGCCCGGAAGCGGGGCGCCGATGCCGCCGGAACCTCCTCGGAACGGGAATCCGGGCTCGAGGCCCCGGCGGGACGCGCCCGGCGGGACGCGGCGGCTTCGCACAGGCTCAGGGTCTCCCGGGCCGCCGCCTCGTTTCCGGCATAGTGGACCGCCACGGAGAATCCCCCCGCCGCCAGCTCCAGGGCGATGCCGCGCCCCAAACCGCGGCTGGAACCGGTGACCAGGGCGACCGGAGCCCGACCGCTCCCGGCCGACGCCGTTTCGGAGGATGAGTAACCTGCCATGGATACAGCATGCGGGGCGCCCCGGCTCGGTGTCAAGCCGGAAAAATTCCTGGAATGGGAGCCAATTTCAAAAGTCGGGCACTTTTGAAATTGGCTTTGCGATTCCTCGCGGTTACGTTGCAATCGCTGCGCCCAATCGCAAATTTCAAGGTGGTTTTTTCAAAACTCCCTGAGTTTTGAGCCAATTTCAAAAGTCGGTCACTTTTGAAATTGGCTTTGCGATTGCTTGCGGTTGCGCTGCAACCGCTGCGCCCAATCGCAAGTTTCAAGGTAGCTTTTTCAAAACTCCCTGAGTTTTGAAAAAGCCTCTTTT
>JAAYUR010000438.1 GCA_012517645.1 Treponema sp. | reverse complement strand
TCGGTTCCCCGTAATAGGGAATGTTGATGGTCAGGTAGTCTCCCTCGGAAATGGTCATATCCCCCAGGGTGGCCTTCTTCCCCCGTATCCGGAGGTCCGGCTTTACCAGGGAAACCTTTCCGTACTGCCGCGCAACGACGGAGGCGTGGGCGGAGTAGCCGCCCTCCGTGGACAGGACTCCCGTGGCCACCTCGATAGCTTTCACGTCGTCCGCGAAGGTGGCGGGCATACAGAGGATCATCCTCTTGTCCTGCCCCTTCTGCTGGGCTACGCGGTAGGCGTCCAACAGGGCCTCGGTGGTGAAGAAGACCCGGCCGATGGCGGCTCCCGGGGCGCCGGCGATGCCGCCGGATACTCCCTTGAGCTTCTTGACGGAGGAGAGATCGACGATGGGGTGAAGGATCTCGTTCAGGCGGCCCGGCTTGATGGAGCTGACGACGAAGGCGTCGTCGACGATCTTGCGCTTGTTGAGGTCCAGGAGAAGCTGGATGTCCGCCTGGGTGCTCTTTGCGACGACCTGCCTCTGTTCGATCAGCCAAAGTTTCTTGTTCTCGATGGTGAACCGGATCTGGCGGATCTCCCGGAGATGGTCTTCCAGCTTACGGGCCACGGCCTCCAGTTCCTTTAGGTAGACCGGGGCGATCTTGTTGATGTCCTGCCCCTGGGCTCCGATCTCGTTGAACCTCTCCTGGTAGAAGTCTCCCTGGAGCTTCTTCTCCCCGGTCACGACGTTCCGAGTAAAATAGGCGCCCGAGGCGGAATCCTTCCCGTAATTTCCGTACACCATGGGTTGGACCAGGATGGCGGTGTCTTCCGCGTCCTGCTCATCCAGTTCGAGCAACCGGGAAATCCTCTTCATGGCCAGATCCAGCTGGACCCAGGGATCGTCGAAGAATCCCTTGGGGAGGAGGGCTTCGTAGGCCTCGATGACCGCTTCCGAGGAATCGGAGAACTTCTCCACGTCCAGGGCCGTTTCCGCCTTCGCAAGGGCCGCCCGGATCTTGTCCAGATCCTTGGCCCGGCCCTCCATCTCCGCAACCCGCTCCTCAACCTTGAGCATGCCCCGGATCAGGAAGAGGACCTCGTGGGCCCCGAATTTCGCGCCCACCCAGGTATTAAATCCCGCGACGTTCCCCCGGACCAGGCCGAAGTTGTGCAGGGTCGGATAGTCCGAGACCGCCAGGTTGGGGGAAATCACCATCTTGAAGAGGAGAGGATTGTTCGGGTCCGCATACCTCTTGCCGACCACGTCCTCTATCTTCTTGACCACCGGCCGGACCGCTGCGGCCACATCCTCCTTGGCGAGGTGACCCGCCACGTCCGCATCCACGATGAATCCCGGCAGGATGGGAAGCCCGAGCTCTGCGAATTCGTTGGCCTGCCGCCCCCGCTGGCCGAGCTTCTCGGGATCCACCGTCTTCTTGATCGTGTCCTTCTGGCTGAAATAATGTATGTTCGCTTTCATGACGGCTCCTGGTTTTCTGCGATTAGAACAGCGGCAAGACGCTGTTCACGGGACCCTTCAGGAAGGCCTCGAACATGTGGCTGGCTCCCTGCTGGAGATACCGAAGGAGCTTGGCTACGTCTCCGATCTGTTCCCCGACAACGGCGAACTGGATGGTGGTGCCCCGCTTGACCTTGCCCCACTTGAACAGCGCGTTCAGGTTCGTGATCCTCTCCCGGTCGTAATAGACGATGACGTCCAAATCCGGGTGCTTGGCCCGGTAGCTCTCGATGATCCTCTTCCATGCCTCCACGTTTCCGTTATGGAAGAGCTCGTTCGTCACGAGAACGGAATACATCGGCGTCATCCGGACCCCGGGTCGCAGGGCCGGAGCCGCGGCCGCGGACTCTTCCGCCACCGTCGCGGCCTTCTTCGGGACAGGGGCTGGAGCCGGAATGACCTTGGCGGCCGCCTTCTTCCCCGACGGCGCTCCCTTCCCTGCGGCCCGGTCCTTGGCCGGGGGCTTGCCCTTCGGCGCGGCCTTGGCTCCCGCGGCGGGTTTGGCCCTGTAGGCGCAGTCCCCTTTCAGCAGGGAGACAGGCGGTTTAACGGCCTTGCCCGCGAAAAGATCCAGAAGCGAACGGGTTGCCGTTTCCAGAAGCTTGGGGTCGACCTTGCGGCCGAAAGCGCCCGCGTATACGACCAGAAGCTCGTACTTGTTCAGGTGCTCGAGCCTGGCCAAGTGGGCGGGGTTCTTGGGATTTACGGCGATGGGACCGAGATCCGGGTGGTAGTAGACCGCGACCAGGTCCACGGCATTCCATCCGGCGACCGCGGAGGACACGTTCCCTAGATCCCCCTGGGAGGGCAGGTTTTCAGAAAGGCTGAAATACCCGAACTTGTCGACAAGGACCATGGAAACCAGGGGCGGGACGGATTCCTGGGTGATCGATTTCTCGTCCAGGAGTTCCGCGATCAAGTCCGCCAGGTTTTCCTTGGCCGCCACCCGTTCAACGACCCCGATGGTGGATTTTATTTGTCGAACCGAGGCGTTGAAGCCGTCCCGGTTTGCCAAATTCTCGAATTGACAACCCATCTATGAGCTCCTTTCCTGCATATGCTACGAGTGTCGCTCGTACCGTCCGAATTTTCAAGCCCGCGAGGGCGGTGTCGCTCTTCGACGCTCCGTCCGTAAAAGAAAAAGGCCCCCCGAGGAAATCGGGGGGCCTGTCGCGGCGAATCGCTCTTACAGCTCCTTGATCCCGCCTTCGCGGCCCTTCGGCCTGCCTCGACCGGCAGCCTTCGCCTTGGCGGGCGCCTTCTTCCGGCCGGTATCCACGACTCCCTTGGCGGGGCGTCCGCGGGACCGGGACGGGGCGGACTTGACCGTCACGGGCTCGGGAGCCGGGGCTTCCAGGGCCGGGGACGAGTCCGCGTTCAGCATGGAAAGATAGTCGTTGGCCGGATGCGCATGGGGATCCTCAACCGGGCCGAAGCTCTGGGCGATGTCCTCCCGGACCGTGGACCGGCGGCGGCTGAAGGCGGCGAACGCCGCGTCCTGGAAGCCCTTGGACACGCCGTGGAGGAACTCGTTGAGCACGTTGGCCATGCCGTCCAGGGTGGCCTTCTTGCGCTTGATGGAGCAGATGTCCACGTCCAGGAGGATACCCGGCTGGATGTGGTAGGGGTTGATCATGTAGTCGAAGCGGAAGAACTCCTTCTCCAGGAAGGCCAACCGCTCCTCCATGACCCGGCGCTCGATCGGGTACTGGTAGGAGTACATGGTCTTTAGCTTGTCCTTCATCAGGATGAGCTTGGATCGGAGCTTGTCTTTTTCGAAGAGATACGTCCGGTTCATCTTCTCGACGTCGGTCTCCGCGGGCTTCACGAAGGAGATCTCGTCCCAGACCTTGGCGATATCCTCATAGGCGGGTTCGCCCTTCTGATCCTTGATCTTCCTCTTGATCTTGCGGCGGTAGATCTTGGCCAGATCGTCGAAGTCCGTGATGCGCTTGAGGAACTTGTTGTCCACGTACCGCATCTCCAGGACGTCCCAGATGTGCTCGATCTCGGTCTCGAAGCTCTTCACCTGGACGTCGTAGGCCTTGCGCTCCTCCAGGAGCTGGGCGTTGTCGTAGTACTGGAGCCGGATCTTGTACCGCTCGTCGGGAAGGTGGGCGGCGTCCGTGTCCTCGTATTCCCGGATGATGAGCTCCCGGGCGTTCTTGAGGTTCTCGATGTACTGGTAGCCCATCTTGGAGGTGTCCAGGATGGAGGTCAGGGAGTTGACGGCGGTGTTGAAGCCGCGGTTCCGGATGTTCTCGATATCCACGATCTTCTTGAGATTCTCGCGGATGTTCAGCTGGTCGAAGGTGGTGGGATCGATCTCGGCCCGGAGGTTGTTGATCCGGTCCATCAGGTCCTTGGCGATGATGGTGTAGCGCTTGGACTTGGGATTGTCGACGTCGTCGTCCGTGTAGTCCTTCACCTTCTTCATCTTCTCGAAGATGATCTCGGTGTCGGTGATCTCTTCCTTCCCTTCCTCGACGAGCTGGTCCTTGAGCTTGTCGATCTCCTTGTCGATCTGGTCCAGGATGTGCTTGGCGATCAGGTCCTTGATGAGGTACTCGACCGTGACCTGGTAGTGGAAGATCGGGGAGATGAGCTCGGAGTCCAGGATGTTGACGGAAAGCTTGACGTCCGCCACGGTCTTGGGCTTGTAGATGTTGTCCTTGAAGGAGCACTTCACCACGGAATAGGCGTTCTCGCCCCGGATGAAGGCGCCCACGTCGGTCTTCTGGCGCAGGAGGGAGTTGGTCAGGTTCTCCAGCTCGTTCACGCCGCGCTGGATGTGGCCCTGCAGGTGGCCGTACATGTTGACGATGGACTTCTCCACCTCGCCGGTGTTGAACTTGTCCGCGCCGCCCACCTGGTCCAGGAGCTCCGCGATCTCCTTGGGGGTGTACCGGGCCAGGGACTTCATCTCTTCCTTGTCGATGAAGTTCCGGACCTTCTTCACCATCTCGTCTTCCGTGGTGACGAGATAGCGGTTGAACATGTTCTGGTAGTTCTGGTTGAAGTAGTTGTAGAGCTTCTCCTTCACCCCGCCCATCACGTCCAGGCGCTCCAGGACCTCCTTGGGAAGCCGGGCGCGTATGTGATGCATGACCTTATTGGTCTCTTCCTCGAGGAGCTGGTTGACTTCCTTCTGCTGGTCCCGGCCTTCCTGGGCCAGGGAGTTCCTGGATCCGACGGCGCTG
>JAAYUR010000037.1 GCA_012517645.1 Treponema sp. | reverse complement strand
TATCACGGACGCTGGAACCGCTACTCGGAATGGCTCCGCGGCCGGTACGGTGCAAGGGCGGCCCGGGTCCCCGTGGACGGGGGGTTCTCCTGCCCGAATCGCGGTCCCGACGGAACCGGGGGCTGTTCTTTCTGCGATTCCGCTGGGTCCCGGTCGCCGCTGCTCGGCTCCGCGGAAAGCATCGCGGAACAGGTCGACCGGGCTGCGGCCTTCCAACGGTCCCGATACGGGGCGGAGGCCCTGCTTCTCTATTTCCAGGCCTTCAGTTCCACCCACGCCCCGGCTTCCCGGCTTCGGGAGGTGTACGACGCGGCCTTGGCTCGGCTTCCCTTCCGGGGACTCATCGTCGCCACCCGGCCGGACTGCCTTGATTCCGGGAAGGTGGAGCTCCTTGCCTCGTACCGGGACCGGGGCCTGGACGTATGGGTCGAGCTGGGCCTGCAGAGTTCGAGGGACGCGACCCTGGCCCGAATCCGGAGGGGCCATAGCGCGGCGGATTTCTCGGCGGCCCGGTGCCTGCTCGGCCGGCGGGGAATCCCCGTCTCCGCCCACGTCATCTTCGGCCTTCCCGGGGAGACCGAGTCGGACATGCTGGGGACGGTCCGGTTCCTGGCGGAGCTGAAGGTCGAGGGGGTCAAGATCCACGACCTCCACATACCCTACGGCTGCAGCCTCTACCGGGAAGTCCTGGCGGGGGAGTTCGTCCTGGTCTCTCCCCGGCGGCACCTGGATCTCTGCATCCGAGCCCTGGAGCTTCTGCCCGCGGAAACCGTCATCCAACGCCTCACCACGGACACCCCCCCGGACCGCCGCGCGTTGCCCCGCCGGGGGATCGAGAAGGCGGGATTCCTGCGTAGCCTGGATCGGGAGCTCGAGGCCCGGGATACCTGGCAGGGACGCCTGTCCGGCCCACGTTAACCCGGAACGCATAGAAGTCCAATCTTGTAAGAAAAATCATTCCAAGGCCAAGTTCGCTCTTCACGGCCGCACACATTGCGGATATACTATGCCTCGCCATGCAAGTGAAGAACCCGGAGCTCTTCTCCCTCATCGAGACGATCTCCCAGCACTACCAGACGAACATAGCCAACCGGTTCACCCGGCGCGCCCTCTCCACCATGACCCTGGACGCGGGGTCCTGGGGCCAGATCGAGGAGCTCACGGAAAAGGTCGACAATTACCGGTACCAGGGCTATCACCTGGACGAGCTGTACACGTACATCCTGGCCTTGGCCCGCTTCATCTACCAGGCCCGGCGGCAGGTGGCTCCAAACCTCAAGTTCATGGCCACCTCCGGCCATGGCCAGGAAAGGATCACCGACGCGGACAGGGTCTTCCGGGACATGGCGGTCAACAACTTCGCCTCCAACCTGAAGATCCTCGCGGATTACCTGAACGACCTGTACCTCAAGGTCGTAGCCTTGGACAAGGAAGCCGCCGGGGCGAAACAGCCGGCATTCTCCCGTATCCCGGAACTCAAGGAGCTCGGCCGCTACCTGGTGGAATAGGGTGCCCGGGCGGCCTCTAGGGCCTCCTCATTGACAACGGACTCGGTTTTCCCCTAGTATAGGCTTCCGCGTCGATTGGAGCGGTGTCCGAGCGGTTTAAGGAGGCGGTCTTGAAAACCGCTGTACCGTAAGGTACCGGGGGTTCGAATCCCCCCTGCTCCGGTACGGCATTGTCAAGCCGATCTGTTCTTTGCTTTGGTAAAGGTTCCATGAGCCCGGATCGCGGGGGATTCGAAGCGAAACCCGCGCCGACCAAAGGGAGGAATAGGCGGCAGGATGCCGCCGGAAGCGGGTGGAGCCGGGTTCGAGGAGCGCGAGGGAAGCGCGCGACGAGAACCGAATCCCCCCTGCTCCGGGATTCGGGGACCTTGGAGAGGTGCGAGAGCGGCCGAATCGGGCTCCCTGCTAAGGAGTTGTACCCCTCAAGGGTACCGGGGGTTCGAATCCCCCCCTCTCCGTAAATCGCTTTTTCTCCAGTTAATCGGGGGATTCGAACCGAGCCCCCGCCGACCGGAGGGAGGCGAGGCGATCGGGAGATCGCCGCGAGGGGGCGAGGCGGGTTCGAGGAGCTTCCAGGACGGAAGCGACGAGAACCGAATCCCCCCTCTCCGGAAACGGCCTTTCTTCGGATGGTCGGGGGACGCGGACCGAGCCCCTCGCCGACCGGACTAAGGCATGTAGACGGCCGGGAAATCGGCCGCGTCGTGTGCACGAGCGAGGCTATAGCTCAGCTGGATAGAGCGCCAGATTGCGGATCTGAAGGTCGGAGGTTCGAATCCTCTTAGCCTCATTCTTATTGGAGAGATGCGAGAGCGGTTGAATCGGGCGGTCTCGAAAACCGTTGAACCCGTAAGGGTTCCGGGGGTTCGAATCCCCCTCTCTCCGGAGATTGTAGCTATCCGGAGAGGGACCCGCCGGTTCCTCTCCGGGTGCGTCGAAGTAAAAACGTAGTTCGAATTTGGAGAGATGACCGAGCGGCCGAAGGTGCGCGATTGGAAGTCGCGTGTACCCGTAAGGGTACCGAGGGTTCAAATCCCTCTCTCTCCGTACTTAATGGGAAGACGAGCCCGCAGGCCCGTCTTTCGGGGGCTGTCCAAAAAGCCCGGACGGCTTTTTGGACAGCTGGTTCCCGTCCGGCAGTTTCTAGCGTTCTCGAAGAGAAGGCTAGAAACTGCAAGGTTTGTGCCAGGCGTAACCGACGCATGGCACAAACCGGCTCTCGGTCGTTCGTAGCCAGGCCCCACGCTAACGGTCGCCGCCTAACCCCGCCAGGCCCGGAAGGGAGCAACGGTAAGCGGTTGGGCGTTGTGCCGTGGTCAGCCTGGCTACCGACGTCCGAGGGCGTTTTTTTGATCGATCCGACAAGATGAACAAGATAAAATCCGGATTAATAAAATAAGGATTATGAAATAAAAAGAATCCCGATTCCATTTTTGACAATCTTGTTAATCTTTCATAATCTTGTCCATCCTGTTGGAACTATCAAGGAGCGTCCTTCCGAACGGCACCCTTTGCCGAAAGCGGCTGCCTCGTGGTATCCTTGACCCCATGGCATACGAGATAACCGCCGCCCGGAAGAGGCCCCGGGACTTCGAGGAGCTGGCGGGCCAGGACTTCGTCTCCACCACCCTCAAAGCCTCCCTTGACACCGGCCGGATCGCCCACGCCTACCTCTTTTCGGGCCCCCGGGGCTGCGGCAAGACCAGCACGGCCCGGATCCTGGCCAAGAGCCTCAACTGCGAGTCCGGGCCGACTTCAAAACCCTGCGGGACGTGCGCCTCCTGCCAGTCCATCCAGCGGGGAGCTGCCCTGGACGTGATCGAGATCGACGGCGCCTCCAACACCTCCGTGGACAACGTCCGGCAGATCAAGGACGAGGTCCTCTTCCCCCCCTCCTCGGGGCGCTACAAGATCTACATCATCGACGAAGTCCACATGCTCTCCAACTCGGCCTTCAACGCCCTGCTCAAGACCATCGAGGAGCCGCCTCCTTACATCGTCTTTATCTTCGCCACCACGGAGCTTCACAAGGTTCCGGCCACCATCAAGAGCCGGTGCCAGCAGTTCAACTTCCGCCTGATCCCCCTGGACATCATCCGGGACCGCCTTCGCCAGGCCGCCTCGGAGCTCGCCGTGGAGGCGGACGAGGAAGCCCTCCTGTGGATCGCCAAGGAAGCCACGGGTTCCCTCCGGGACGCGTACACCCTTTTCGACCAGGCCGTCTCCTTCTCGGAGGGCCGGATTACCTACGAGAAAGTCCGGGACAAGCTGGGCCTCGTGGGGGTCGACCGGATGAACGAGCTCTTCGAGCGCTGCGTCCGGGGAGAGCGGGCGGAGGCCCTGGACTGGGTGGAGGATATCCTGTCCCGGGGAGTGTCCCCGGAGCAGTGCGTGGCGGACGCGGCCGAGTACCTCCGGTCCCTGCTCCTCATCAAGAGCGGGGTTTCCCGGGAATCCGTCTTGGGCGACTCGCCCTCCCGGTATTCCCGGGAAGTCCTGGATGCCCTGAGCGTCCAACGGATCGAGCGAGCCCTGGCGGAGATCCTGGACCTGCACCGGGACCTGCGCTACACCGTGGATCCCCGGCTGGAGCTGGAACTGGCAGCGGCCCGGCTCTGCTCGATCCGGGACTGGATCTCCCCCTCCGAGGCGGCCCGGGCCGTGGAGGACCTACGGGCCTGGACCCTGTCCGCGGAGGCCGCGTCGGCTCCTTCCCCGGCCGCGGGCGCGGCCCGGGCCGGCCGTCCGGAGCAGCCGGGGACCGGTAGGGACTCGGAGCAAAAAAAAAACCGTGATCCGGACCTGAGTTCCGGACGGCTCCGGGATTCCCGGGAGACCGAAGCGCCGGCGGGTACTGCAGGAACCCCGGAGCGAGGGGGCGCCGGAACCGGCC
>JAAYUR010000336.1 GCA_012517645.1 Treponema sp. | reverse complement strand
GCTCTGTCCCTGCTTCCGATCGCCGCGGCCCTCCCGGCGGCGGCGGCCTCCCCGCCCCTGGTGTTCACCAAGTACTTCGACAAAACCGAAGGCGCCTTCTTCGTCCTGGTGCCATAGGGCTGGATCACCCAAGGGGGCATGGTCCGGGTGAACCCCCTGGCCGCACAGGGAGGGGGCGGGAACGCGACGGAAGCCAAGATCGACTTCTCCGTGGCCAAGGACGCCACCGGGAAGGTCCAGATCCGCTGGATCCCCAAGATCAACTACGCCCAGCCCTCGCCGGCGAACGCGATGCTGGGGGGCAATTGGAACGGGATGCCCGTCGTTGCCTATCCCCGGGCCGCGGACTTTCTGGGCCGGATGCTCTTCCCGGCCCTCCATCCCCAGGCCCGCCGGGCGGACATCGCCGCGGCCACCCTCCGGGACATCTCCCGGGTGGACGCAGAGATCGCCAGGAGCCGGTCCCAAACCATGGCCGCCATCCAGCAGGACCAGTACCTGACCCTCACCTCCCAGGAGCTCTACGTGAATCCCCGGACCAAGGAGGTGGAGCTCGGCTCGAACGAGTGGAAACACCGCTGGGTCGGGCCCGCCGGGGAGGTCATCTACACCGACGACGGATCCTGGAACCCCAACCTGGACCCGAGCCTCAAGCGCTCCGGCTTCGAGCGGTCCCCGGTGAAGAAGCGGTAGAAAGCCCTACAGCACCCGCCGCAGGCTCGCGACGGCGCTGGTCCAGAAACCCGGGGATGGATCCGAGGTCAGGGACTCGAACTCCTCGGGGGTGTAGACCAACAGGTCCATGGCGGGGACGAGGTCCTGGATATCCGTGAAGTCCAGGAAACGTTCCAGGAAGGGCTTGGAGGTCCGGACCACCAAGAAGAGGTCAACGTCCGAGTCCCGGTCGAACTCCGGGGTGCCGTAGGAACCGAAGAGGTAGGCCGCCTCCACCCGGCCGGCCAGCCGGGTCCGGAGCTCTGCCTCGAATTGGGCCGGCGTAAGGCCGCCCAGGGGATCCCGGGTGTTCCAGATTATAATCGGCTCGTCCGGGCTCATGCCGAGGCGTCCGGCCCCCGGATCTCCGCCCGGGCCCGGTCCAGGAAGGCCTGAGCGTAGCGGAGGGCTTCGGCGGCCTGATCTCGGTCGAAGAACTCGTATGGAGCCCCTTCCGAGAATGCGTCCGGATACCGGGCGGAGATGTAGTACAGATCAAGCCGCCGCCCCATGCGCTCCAGATCACCGTCGATGCCGAGCGCCTCAGCGATCTTGACCAGGGAATGACTCCGCACCTCGCTGGCCCCGCGAGCGAGGGCAACGGCCTTCAAGGCCTTCTCTCCGATTTGTTGGGCCGTGAAGCAGGCCTGGGCCCAGTGACCGCCATCCATAGAGTCTTTCGCCCAGGAAAAGTCGTTCTCCGCCTGCCTCAGCCAGTCGTTCGCTCGGTTCGCCACGGCAACGCTCCTATTGAAGATACTAGGATTCTTCGGAACAGCGGTCAAGCGGATCCGAAGACGCTATCTTCGGATAATCCCCGGCACGGCATCAAAATGCGCATCTCGGCTGAGCAGGATCGAGCCGGTCTCCAGAACGGCCGCGGCGATCCAGAGATCGTTGGTCGGAATGGGTTTCCCTGAGGCGTGCAGGGCCGCGTACACCTCGGCGTAGAAAATGGCCGTTTCCTCGCCGAGAGGGTGAAATCGAACCCGGGGACTTCCGAAGAACTCCTCCAGGTCCCGAAGATTGTCAGCTTCCCGGGATCCCGCCCGGAACCCCGCCCTCAACTCGCCGAGCACAGGTGTAGGAACGAGAATCTCATCGGCCCTAGACAGCACTTCCACGACATCCGGATCACCCCGCTTGAACGCCGAGTAGGCGTTTGTATCCAGCAGTACCCTCATCGGTCCCAGAGCTCCGGATCGACGGATTCGAACACGTTCACGGAAGCATCGAACTCCGCCGCCTCCGCGGCCGTCCAGGTCCCGGCAAGGGAGTCCAGGTCGTGGTACTTCCGGTTTTTTTTGCCGCCGATCAGGGCATCCCGAAGGGTGTCCAGGATCAACCGATTGACGCTCACGCGCCGCCGTTCGGCTTCCCTCCTCAGGACTCTACTGAGATCCTCATCGCAGCCTCGAAGAGTAAGATTCATCCAGACACCTCCTGATGATATCTTATTGCCATCGGAATATGATATCAACAAGGATAATACGACTTTCGTATATGTAAATAAACCTCGGACGAAAAAAGCACATGAATCCTCATCGTTCAGCCCGGATGTAGACATAGCCTATATTTAGGCATAATCCAGGATCCTCTCTTTCCGGTTCGCTCGGGCTGTGACATGGTAGAGGCCGCCGTCCTGAAATTCCCTTGGCTTACACATACCGGGGATACGCGCGGGAAAGGCTAGTTTGCTTGCGTCATACAGAAGGCGAGCTCTGTCCCTCGGGGAGTTCGATCTGCGACGAACGACTCTCCGCCGGCTCGATCATCGTCACCTCCAACAGGCCCCCGGAGGACTGGTTCTCCGTCTTCCCGGATCCCATCGTGGGGGGCGCCGTCCTGGACCGTCTTGTGTCGGGAGCCGTGAAGCTC
>JAAYUR010000338.1 GCA_012517645.1 Treponema sp. | reverse complement strand
TCGGACCTCTCGCTTGTCCGTGGAGACTACGCGGCCGGCGGCTTCCACGCCCAGGGCCGTTTCCCCCAGGGAGATGGAGACCCCTCGGCGGCCCAGCTCGGCGATCAGTTCCTTGATCAGGGCCAGTCCGCCGTCGGTTCCCAGGTGGGCCTGGCGCACCTCCAGGAGCCGCACGCCCAGCTTGGAAGCCCTGCGGGCGTAGATGTCCATGTTCCGGCGTTCCAGGAGCTCCGGCTTGAGGAAGGCCTCCACCCGGGCCAGGTAGGCCAGTCCGTCGGCCTCGGTCCAGACGTTCTCCGGGAAGCCGATGGGCCAGGTGAAGTTCATCTTGCAGTCGTTCCGGAGCCCCCCCGTGGAGAAGGGCTCCTTGTCGATCATGAGGATCGAGCGGCCCGGGTCGCGGTCGGTGATCTCGAAGGCGGCCCCCAGACCCGCGGGGCCCGTTCCCACGATGACTACGTCGAAGGTTTCCATACGGGAGCCCAGTATAGCGAGATTCCGGGAGCGGGGGAACCCGCGCTCACTTCCTGGTCCGCCCCCTCAAGTATAAAAGAGCCTCCAGGACTCCGCCGGCCACGGCCCGGGCCTTGTCGGACACGGTTCGGCAGTACTCCGGGCGTCCCCGGGGATCCACGTCCGCGATCTTATCCCCCTCGGACACCGGAATACCCGGCCGGATGAGACCCCTCAACACCCCGTCCAGGGGGGACGGGACGGTGATCCTTCCCGAGGGGGTCTCGATCATGAGAAGGGGTTCCCCGGCGCGGACCTTGTCCCCGATGGATCGCAGGCCGATTAGCTCCCCGGCCGCGGTAGCCCGGACGACCCGCTCGGCGGACTTGCCCCCGACCTCCCCGGGCAGCCCCGTGTTCGGGGCCGCGAAGCCCTCCAGGATGACCCTGCCCAGGTCATGGCCCCGGGCGGTCTCCACCACCGCGTCGGCGTCCCGGCCCGCCTCGAAGCCGGGTCCCAGGGCGATCACAGCGGGGGCCTGGCCGACCCGGGTGCCCAGGTTCCGCTTGGCCAGGATGGCGTCCACCAGGGCCGCCGGACGCAGGACGGGAACCAGGGCGGCCTCGGGATCCACCGCGACCGGCACGAGGCCCTCCGCCAGGGCCGCCCGGATCTCCGCCGGACCCTCCGCCCGGCGGGCACGAAGGCCCTCGACCTCCACGGTCCCGTCGTAGACCGCCTCCGAGAAGGCCACGGTGCGGCGGATCGCCGTGGGCCGGGGCGACTCCAGGGCGACCACCCGGAACCCGGAGCGGGCCAGGCGAAGGATGACTCCCGTGGCCAGGTCCCCGGCTCCCCGCACGACGACCAGGTCCCCCTCCCGTCCGGTCAAGAAGCCCCCGCTCCGGCCGGACCGTTCCGCGAGGATCTCCCCCAGGATGGAGACGGCGATCTCCTCGGGGGTTTCGGCCCCGATATCCAGGCCCACGGGAGCCCGGACCCGGGCCAAGGCCTCCTCGGGCACCCCGGACTCGGACAGGCGCTCCAGGATGATCCGGGTTTTTCGGCGGCTCCCGAGCATGCCCAGGTAGGCCGCGGGCTTGTCGATGAAGTACCGCAGGGCCTCCTCGTCGGAGGCGTGGGAAGCCGTGGCGATGAGCACGCAGGTTCCCCCGGCCTCGGCCGGGGTCGGGGATGCGCCGGAAGATCCGGCGCCCTCCGAAGCGCCTCCAGCCGAGACGTACCCCATCGACGCCTCCAGGGCTTCCCGGAGACTCGGCGCCCCGTACAGCTCCGAGGCCATGGGAAAACGATCCGACGTGACCAGGTCCGGGCGGTCATCCGCCACGGCGATCCGGAACCCCAGGGGAGCCGCGGCTCGGGCCAGGGCGAGGTTTACGTGCCCCGCGCCGACCAGGAGGAGCCTGGGCTTCAGCTCCCCGGGCTCCAGCAGGATCGTCATCGCCCCTCCGCAGAGCATCGGGTCCGGTCCCGTCCCGCTCAAATCGAACCGGATGGTCCTGGGCTTGCCCGAGGACATGCAAGCCCGGGCTTCCTCGATCACCCGAGCCTCCACCCGGCCCCCGCCGATGGTCCCGTGACAGGTTCCGTCGGCTTCGATGATCATCTTGGCGCGGCTCCGGGGAGAGGATCCCGAGGATTCGACGATGGTCGCGAGGACGAAGGGCCGGTTCCGGTCCTCCAGATCCGCGGCGATGCGGTACAGATTCATGGTTGACTCCCGGCCATCAATATACTCCTCCCGGGCCGTCCCCGAAAACCGCCCGGGCCGCCCGTACCCTCCGTTCCGGGTCCGGGTCCGCCAGGGAACAGACCAGGACGAGGTCGATCCCGGCCGGCAGCCCGGGATCGATTCGGGCGGAGGGCGATTCCTGCGGACCCGTCGGGGCGGCCGACCCTAGGCCTGCGAGGCCCGCCGCGGCCTCCGCCGCCAAGGTTCCCGGATCCAGGTCCGGCCTAAGGTCCGCCTTGTTCAGGACCAGGATCCGCCGGGCCTCCATCGGAGCGCCCCGGAAGAGCCCCTCCGGGTTCCGGGCCAGGAGCAGGAGGTGCCCGAGTTCGATCGGGCCCCCGGGTTCCAGGCCGACGCGCGCCCCCAGGAGTTCCGGCCGGTGGGCGACACGGTTGTCCAAGGGGCGGCCCAGGCAGTCCAGGCCGATGACCCCCAGGGCTACGGAGACTCCGACGGGCCAGACCGGCTCGTAGGGTGCCGGGGCCTTGACCGGCCGCATCCTGGCCCCGTCCGCCTCCGCCAGGATCGCGTCCCAGCGGCCCGAGGCGGCCAGGGCCGGGAAGATCCCCGCGCCGACTCCGACCAGCTTGCCGTCCTCCACGCCCGCGCAGAGGACCGATACCGAACCCCGGCCCGGCGGGCCTTTACCTCCGGCGGCGTCCCCGGATCCCGCGCCACCCCCCGACGGCAGAAGGCCGGACGGGTCCCCGGGGAGCGCCCCGGCCGGATCCGGAACCTCCAGGAATCCGTCTATCCGCCGCCCCTCCCCTCGGGGATCCCGGATTCGGGTTGTGGTTGTCACGAGGACCCGGGCGCCCCGGGCCGCCAGCTCGCGGGCCAGGGCGAAGAGCGCCGTGGTCTTTCCGCCCCCTCCGGATAGGGCGAGGGTGCTCGGGAACCGGATACGAGAATCGAGGGCTTTTAGAAGGGTCACGGGCTGAACGCCTCGCGGAAAGCCGTCGCGAACCGCATCGGAATTGCTCCCTAGAACCGGTACGTGAAGCGCCCCGTCACGCTCTTGTCGGAGTCGTTGGAGAAGGAAGCCCGGCTGAACCCGAAGAGGACCGCCGCGTCGATGTCCGGATCCCCGGAGGACTCTACGAGCTCCACGGATTCCAGAACCGGAGGTCGGTTACCCTGGGCGGGACCGACCCGGAACCGGAGCTGGACGGGCGCCAGGGCGCGGCCGGTCTTGTATTCCGCCCGGGCCAGGTCATAGCCCCCGGATTCCAAGATCAACCAAATACCCTGGCGCAGGTCCAGGGGAACGTCCTGTTTGAGCTTCCAGGCCGGGGACTCGAACTCGTAGTAGTTCCGGAACCGGTTCTTCCGCTCGACGGCGGTGCGGAATCCGTCGCCCTGGATACGGCTGTAGACCCGGTCCTCCACGGTCCGGGGCAGGGGCATGAACGTCCAGATAGGTACGTAGAGACTCCGCCCCACCCTCCCCTCGGTGGCGTCGAAGGTGGTCTCGTGGGAGTTCCCGTGCTCATCCCCCTTGATGGGTCCCGCGACGGCGCCCTCCGTGGAGGGGACGATGGGGGTCGGGGAGGGGGGCGGGGATCCCGGAACCTTGGCCGCGGGGACCCGGGCCGTCTGGTCCGGGGGCGGGGCGGGAACCGAGGCCGCGGGCGCCGGGGTCGGCTCGGGGGGGCGCACGGCCTCCGGGACGGGCTCGGGCGCCGGGGGCAGCTCCGGGGCGGGGACCTCCGAGCCCTCGGGGATACCCAGCCGTATCAGGACGGGGCCGGCGTACTCGGAGTATTCGATCGGCCGGAGCAGACCGAAGATCCACAGGGCGGCCAAGGCCAGGAGATAAAAGGCCGCGGAGACGCCCAGGGCCAACGCCGAACGCTTCCGGGCCTCCGCCCGCAGGTAGGCTTGGCGGGGATCCGCGTTCAGGGCCGTCATTTCGGCCCCTTGTTCGGCTTGGTTGCCAGGCCGACCCCCTCGATCCCGTTCTTCCGGAGGGCGTCCAGCACGGACACCATGAGCTGGTAGCTGGTCCCCTGGTCCCCCTCCAGAATGGCCCGCATCTGGTCCGGGGCCCTCCCCTCGACGGCCTTGGCCAGGAGGACCGGGAGCCCTTCCAGGGAGGTCTGCTGCTTGTTCAGGTAGATCTCCCGTTCCGAGACCGCCAGGATATGGATCTCCGTCAGGGGCACGGACTCCGCCGTGGCCGACTGGGGCAGCTCCAGGCGGATTCCCGGGGTCACCTTGAAGGTACTGGAGATCATGAAGAAGATCACCAACTGGAAGACCACGTCGATGAGGGGCGTTAGATCCACCGTGTGCCGGGGTTTCAGGCGCCGCTCGATGATCATGCGTCGCCCTCCCGGTTCTTCCGGGACTTCCAGTCCGAAAGGGCCGAGACCCCCAGCGCCGCGTCCGCCGGTCGACCGGCCGGCTCGGCCCGGGCGGAGGAGGCC
>JAAYUR010000184.1 GCA_012517645.1 Treponema sp. | reverse complement strand
GATTCGGGGGACAGAGCTTGATTCGGGGGACAGAGCTTGATTCGGGGGACAGAGCTTGATTTGAGGGACAGAGCTTGGCAATTCGGGGGACAGAGCTTTCTACTTTTATTTCAGAGGTCCCGAAGCTCCTTGCCTAGGAATTTCGAAACCGCCTCCGCAAGGGCGCGCACCGCCGTTCTCCGCTTTAGCGAATCCGCCCGGACCGTAAGGGCCCGGCCTGAGCTCAGGAGGAAGCCCCAGGCCGCCCAGCCCCGGGAACTCTTGCCCATCAGCCGAGGGTAGAGCGACCGAACGTCGTCGGATTTACTTTCCGGATCCTCCGAAGGGGGGCGTTCCACGGTTTCCAGGAACACGGCCTCGATTTCGTCCCAGTCCAGTTCGAAGGATCGAAGCATGGGAAGGATTCCGAAGCGTCTACGTATTCGGCGTACCCGAGCGTCCAGGATCCAGCGATCCTCGGAGAGCGCGGCCAAAAGGCAGAGCGCGGTTCCCGCTAGCCAGAGGGGGTCGCCGGATGCCCATGCGCCCACGGCGAACACTGCGGAAGCAAGGGCCTGGGCAACTCGGAACCATGGATGGGGGGTTACATCGACGCGGCTCTCATCCCGGGTTTCAAGCGCCGGGGGGGGAGAATAGTAGTTCACGGAGCGTCCTTGCTCGGCCCCGCCTCGGACTCTCCCGCGACTTTAAGCCCCGAGTTGAAAGCGTCCCGCAGCTCCTCGTCCCCGCGGGCGAAGAGGTAGACCACGGACAGCTCGTGGCCGGTTTCGAAGCAGGTTTTCAGGACTCCCGAGAAGTAATGCTCCGATAGATACGCGCCCACAAGCCGTTCTGTAATCGCGCAGTCCGCCCGTTCCCAAATCACGGCGGCGAAGGCTTCCAGGTCGTTGGCTGTCCGTATGATCTCGCAACCAGTGCCCTGAAGGCAGTCCAGCACATAGGACCCTTCCTGGGCCGCGACCCGCCGGCCCGACAAGTCCGAAAGGCCCCGGAACGCGGAGAGCCGTGATTCGGAGGAAAACACCGCGGGTCTGAAGACTCCGAATGGCCGAGTTGGGATCACCGGCTTGCCCGCCAAGCCTTGGTTGGGCCAGCCGACGTTGGCGACCACCCGAACCTTCCCGGCCAAGAGATCCGCCAATGCGTCGAAGAACTGGCCGGGATGGAATTCCGGAACTAGACCCACCGCGCCCAGGGCCCTGCGGGCCGTCTCGACCGCCTTGCCCGCGGACTGGCCCTCGCGTATGTATACCCATGGCGGATAGCTTACGTCGTGGGCGATCGGGATGACCTGACCACCGGGCCGGAAACCGCAAAGTTTCGAGATCGAGGCGGCCAGCTCGTTGATCTCGGTCTTCAAGGCTCCCGCCGTCGATTGTACTGCGGTCGAAGAAGCGTTCTGCCGCTCCAGGTTCCCTCGGACCAGGGCGGAATTCGCGTTCAGGAGTCGGGCGGCCTCGGATAGGGCAGTCATGGATTGGGCTATGCGGCCGGAGCTTTCCTTCTGACCATCCAGGGCAGTTCGAATCGAGCGCATGTTGGAAGCCGCCCCGGCTACAGCGCCGGCCCCGGAATCCAGCTCTTCGCGGGCGTGGGACATGCGGCGGGCCAGCTCCGCCTTTCCCTGGGCTATAGCGGACAGGCCTTCGTCCGCGGAACCCATGCTTCCCCGAAGATCTTTTAGAAGATCCGCTGCGGTATCCGTCAGGGAGCGGGTCTTGGCGGCCAATGATTTGACCTCCGTGGCTACCACTTTGAAGCCGCGGCCGTGTATCCCCGCCCGCGCCGCCTCGATAGCAGCGTTCAGGGCCAAGAGATTAGTCAGCTCGGATATCTCCTCGATCGACCGCAGAGCCTTCTCGATCCGGTCCGCGTTCTCGGAAACCCTGCGGAACATGGAAATGAACAGCTCGAACAAGGAATCCATCTCAGAAAGAGCCCGATCTCCGGCCTCTACGGCTCCGCGCGCGCTTCCTACGGAAGCCTCCGCGGCTTGGAGACGGGAATCCGCCTCACCCGCCGCGCCGGATATTCCGGAAATCCCGCCGTTCAGGGACTCCAGGTCCATCTCGATCATTTGCAGAGCCTCGAGGTTCCTGGAGTTGGCCGTCAGGCTCTCTTTGAAAAAATCCGTGGTAAGAGCCGATTCTATGGAGAGAGACCAGATATGGTCAGCCAAGGCACGGTACCGGGATCTCAGATTATTGAGCTCCTCCGCAGCTCGGGACGCCGCGGGCAGACCTTCGATTTCCTGGGTCATGAAAACACCTCCAGGCTGGGGACAGAGCTCAACCCCCTGAGCTCAACCCCCTTGGGGGACAGAGCCGAGCCGGATCGAACCCGCCGGATCCGATTATTTCATGGTTTTCCCGGTTACGCTAGGTTATTGTTGACAGATTCGGACGAATCGTCAGGATTCAAAGCCGGATTGTTCCGGAGCACCCAGAGGCCCGTCCGAAAGCACGGCGGGAAGGTCGTAGAGGCTCGCGATCCGGACCTTGTCGTAATCCGGGTGCCGATTCCGATCGTCCAGGAGCACTCCGTTCCCCCCGCACTCCAGGTATCCCCGAACGTAGCGGGGAAGATCGTCCACAAGGAGGGTTTCCGACGGCTTCACCCCCAGAACCGAGCAGACCCGAAGCCCCGCCGTGGGATGGGGCTTGCCCTTGAACTGGTTGAACCGTATATCAAAGATATCCTGGAAGACCTCGGGGAAGCCGAGCCTGCGGAGGACTCGGTCCGCGTGTTCCCGGGTGGAATTGGTGAACACGAACTTTGGATACGGGAGTGCGTCCAGAAACCTGCCCAGATCGGGATCGGGGTCTATGCACTCCTCTTCGCCCTCGGGATGGACGGCGGCCAGGTAGTCCTCGGGATCGTCGAATCCGTAGTCCGCCATGAGCCATTCCAGGGTGGTTCCGTGCCGGGACATCTCGGCCCTCCTGCGCTCGACGGCCTCCTCCACGGAAAGCCCTAAAAACCGCGCAGTGTACTCGTTCATCCGGTTCACGATCTCGGACTCCATAGGATTGGAGGACGGGTAGAGGGTGTTGTCCAGATCGAAAAGCAGGAACCGTATCATAGGAAGGAATTCATACCATGCAACCGGGGGCAGGGACAACCCGAGCTTGACCCGGGGCATCGTTCAGGAGATGATGGGGCGCCAGGGGGACCGGGAATGCAACGTATACTCTATCTGTACTTGAATACCGGCGGGGGACACATCTCCGGAGCCCGGGCGCTCAAGGCCGGAATGGAAAACCTGTTTCCCGGCCAAGTCGAAGGGCATCTTTTGCATGGATATCCGCCTAGGCTCATCCTGGACCGTTTGATCATGGAACAGGGATATTCCCTGGCAATCAACCACTTCATGCCCGGGTACCTTTTGGTCTACAAGCTGGCGGAGCTCCGTCCCCTGATCACCCTTTCCCAGGAGACCACGGCGCAGGCCTGCTCCGGCTATATTGCCTCCCATATCCGCAAACTAGGAATCACAAAGGTCGTCTGCCTGCACTTCATCCTGGAGAAGGCCGCCCGGGACGCCATTCGGCAGGTGGATCCGTCCATCCCCCTGATCACGGTCGTCATGGACCCTTTCTCCGTGCCTCCAATCTGGTTCGGGGTCAAGGACCAGGAATTCTGCGTATTCTCCGAACGAGCCCGGACATCCGCCCTGGAGTCCGGGGTCGATCCCGGGCGGGTGCGAGTCTTCCCTTTGATCCTGCGCCGGGAATTCGAGCAGCCTAGGCCGCCGGAGGAAGCCCCGGAGCTGAAGAAACGCTACGGCTTCGATCCGGACCGACCCCTGTTGCTCTTGGCGGGGGGCGGAGACGGACTGCCCCGGTCGGATCGCATCGTCCGGGAGGCATTGAACAGCGGATTCGAAGGCCAGATAGCCGTGGTTTGCGGGAAAAACATGCTGTTACGGCGCAGGCTTCGGGACCTGAAGACCCGGTTTTCCGCCCGGAATCTCAAGGTCTACGGGTTCGTGGACTTCATGGCGGATCTCATGGCCATGTCGGATTGCGTGGTCACCAAAGCGGGACCCGCCACCGTCATGGAAACCCTAGCCCTCAGGAAGCCCCTTATCGTGTCCTGCTATGTGCGCAACCAGGAAAAGGGCAACGTTCAGTATGTGACCTCCAACAAGGTCGGGTGGTACCTCACGGAACCTTCCGAGATCGTGGCCAAGGCCCGGGAAGTCTTCGCCCGGCCGGAACTCAGGAAGGAGCTGGAGGAACGGATCGCGGGGCTTGGAATCCGGAACGGCCTATCCGACCTGGCCCGTCACATTTTCAGCTTGTGAGGAGGCTTTCCATTCCCGACGGGAAGCAGTATTTTAAAAACGTTCGAAATACATCGAAATCCATCCAAAGGCGGGCACTTCCATGAAACGATCCGGGTTCGTATTCGTACTGTTGGCAGCTCTGTCCCTAGCCGCCCCCGCTTTCGGGGCGCCTAAGGAAAAAAAGCTGGACGTAGACCTGTCGCCCTCCAATTGGGCGTTGGGCATCTTCTTGGGTGAACCCACGGGGATCACAGTCCAGTTGGACATCGCGGATACCCAGGCCCTGGAGCTCAAGGCCGCCTGGAACTTCGTAGCCGCGGGAAAGAACGAGGGAGGAAACGTGACCCTTCAGGGGAATTATGTCCTCTGGTTCCCGGGGCTTCTCACGATCTCCGGCCACGACATACCGCCCTTCGCGGGGATCGGCGTGGAAGCCCGATTCGGCACTGATTTCCTCCTCGGATTGCATATCCCCTTCGGTGTGCGGTATAGGTTCAAGGAAGTCCCCATCGAGCTTGCCTTGGAGCTCGGGGCCGGTATGTCCCTGATCCCGTCAACCAGTTTCATGGGCTCCGGGGGTTTGGCGATCCGCTGGATGCTCTAACAGGATGCCGAAACACTCGAAGCGCTCCGAAAGTCCGCGTTCCGGACGGTCAGACGATTCCCGTAGAGCCCCTCGAGTGACGCGCCTACAACCGGGAGGATGAACGCATGATCCCCGTCGGGGACGACAATTCCCGCAACCGTCGGACGCCGGTCGCAACAAGGCTGCTTCTGGCCTTGAATATCGCGGCCTTTATCCTGCTCCAGCAGTGCGGAACCGATCCGAACCTTCCCCGTTCCCTGGGCGCCGTTCCCCAGGAACTGATCCAAGGCCGGGATATCCAAACCCCGGACCAAGTGATCCGCTCACCTATGACCGGAAGGACGTACCGCATACCCGGACTCCTCGAAACGCCGATCTGGGTCTACCTGACGGTCCTGACCTCGATGTTCCTTCACGGAAGCCTGAGTCACATCCTGGGGAACATGCTCTACCTGGGAATCTTCGGGGACAACGTGGAGGATCGCATGGGCTCCCTGCGCTTCCTTTTCTTCTACATCGGGATGGGAGTCGCCGCGGCGACCGCTCAGGTCTTAGCGTCGGCCCTGAGCGGAGAGGGCCTCTTGACCCCCATGATCGGGGCTTCCGGAGCCATCTCCGGGGTCATGGGCGCCTATATGGTGTTGTTCCCGCGAAACCGAGTCTACATCCTGACCTTCGGCTTCTATCCCATGCCCGTAAGCGCCTGGTTCGCTCTGGGCATCTGGTTCCTCATGCAAGTCCTAAGCGCTTCCGCCGCGGGGCCTGCGGGAAGCGGAGTGGCCTACGCGGCCCACATAGGCGGCTTCGTGGCAGGCTGGCTCTGGGCCCGGATCTTCGAGGCCGGGGAGACCCGACGCCGGGCCCGGTTCGGCGGATCCGGGGGGATCACCTGGCGGATTCTCGACTAAACGAGCGTGGTCTTCTCGTATCGAAGTAAAACGTCTATAATGCCGGTTCTATCTTCCAGGTTCGGTCACGGTCCTGGGGACAGAGCCTAAGGGGCTGTCCCGGACGCCGGACCGGCGGCGCCTCCGCCGGGACCGAATACCACGCGTGCGCGCGGAGACGCGAAACGGCATTACCGGATGGAACAGGAAAAAATCGCCCTGAGAGGGAATAACCTCGCTCGATTCTTCTCCTACCTGGCTCCCTACTGGGGACTCTTCGTCGCGGGGTTCGCCGCAATGCTGGCGGTTACGGCCGCTCGGCTGGCGGGGCCGCTCATACTCCGGGAGCTTGTCGACAAGGCCCTTCCGGCGCGGGATCTCGGCCAGATGTTCCGCTACGCCCTCGGGTATCTGGGCATCATCGTCGTCATGGGCCTTCTGACCTACATCCAGACCATGCTCATCGTGCGCTTGGGCTTGAACGTGGTGACCCGGATCAAGGACGAGCTTTTCTCCCACCTTCTTACCCTGCCGGTATCCTACTTCGACAAGCACCCCGTAGGCGAGCTGATGGCCCGGGTGGAAAACGACACCGAGAAGGTCAAACAGCTCTTCAGCGAGACGGGAATTCTGCTCGTTGCCAACGGGATTTACCTATTGGGCATGTTCGCCGTATTTTTCCATATAGAAGCCCGAGTTACGGCCCTGATCTTCCTTCCGGTCCCCTTCTTCCTGGCGGCGTTCCTGTTCATGTTCGGCCGCCTTCGGCCCCTATATGACCTGGCCCGCAAAAAATACGCCCAAATCACCGCCCTTGCCACCGAGTTCGTCCAGGGCATCGAGATCCTGCAGGCTTTCAACCGCACCCAAACCGCGGCGGAACGCCTCGACTCGGCCAGCAAGGAAAAACGGGACGCGGAGATCAAGGCCGAGCTCTTCGAGTACACCTTCATGGGCGGGATAGGTTTCCTGGCGGGACCCGTGTTCATCGTGCTCATCATTCGCCTCCTCACTCCGGGAATCTTCCGCGGAATCCTCACCGTAGGCACCCTCCTCGTATTCATCGAGTACGGGACCCGGCTCTTCGAACCCCTCCTTTCCATCGGAGAGAACATTCGCTGCATCCAGCAAGCCCGAGTCGCCCTGAGCCGCATCTTCGATATCCTCGACCTGGAGCCCGAGGAAGCCCGGGGCGCCGAGGGCGAAGCCCCTGTGTTCCGGCAGTCCATCCGATTCGAAAACGTGGGCTTCGAGTACAAACCGGGGGAGCCGGTGCTCGACTCGGTGTCGTTCACCGTGGAAAGGGGCCAGACCGTGGCCTTGGTGGGCCCGTCCGGATCGGGCAAGACCACGGCGCTAGGCCTGCTCTGCCGCTTTTACCCGTATACGCGAGGCAGGATCCTCGTGGACGACAGGCCCCTCGAGGCGTTGGACCTCAAGGCATGGCGAAGGATGATCGGATTGGTGTTGCAGGACACCTACCTCTTTCCGGGCACCATCCTGGAAAACGTGCGAGTGTACGACGACGCGATCGGCGAGCTCGAGGTGTTCGACGCCCTGAAGACCGTGCACGCCGCGGATTTCGTCCGCCGCCTGCCGAACGATCTCCGTACGGAACTCCACGAGAGAGGGGCCAACCTGTCCATGGGCGAAAAACAGCTTCTGTCCTTCGCCCGGGCCGTAGCCTTCGACGCGGAGATCGTGATCTTGGACGAAGCCACGGCCAGCGTGGACGTGGCGACGGAGCGGAGAATACAGGAGAGCATGGCGGAGCTTCTTGCGGGCCGAACCGCCATCATCGTGGCCCACAGGCTCTCGTCCGTACTCAAAGCCGATAAGATCCTCTTCTTCAAGGAAGGGAAAAACATTGCCCAGGGCAGGCACGAGGAACTGCTGGCGAACCTGCCCGAATACAGCGATCTG